>NZ_LDUL01000139.1:0-229 GCF_001043615.1 Burkholderia sp. LK4 | reverse complement strand
GTCGTAAAGCACCTGCTGCCGCTCCGTTTGAGGGAGCACGTTCACTTCATGGGCTCTCCTGTCGGACGCTGCCCCAAGTTGCTCAGTGATCTGCAAGAGTGCCTGATCGATGAACGCAATGACGCGCGCGGGCTCTACTGCACCGACAGTATGTGCGGTGAGCTGGAACTGCTCACCCAGATCGTCGACGCACAGCGATACCGGATAGTTTGTCCGTTCTTCTGCCTCA
>NZ_LDUL01000138.1:0-7621 GCF_001043615.1 Burkholderia sp. LK4 | reverse complement strand
CCCGACGTGCCAGAAGTACCCGAGGTGCCGGAAGTACCCGAGGTGCCGGAGGTGCCCGAGGTGCCGGAAGTGCCCGAGGTGCCGGAAGTGCCCGAGGTGCCGGAGGTGCCCGAGGTGCCGGAAGTACCCGACGTACCGGAGGTGCCCGAGGTGCCGGAAGTACCCGAGGTGCCGGAAGTACCCGAGGTGCCGGAAGTGCCCGAGGTACCGGAAGTGCCCGAGGTACCGGAAGTACCCGACGTGCCGGAAGTACCCGACGTGCCGGAGGTGCCCGAGGTGCCCGAGGTGCCGGAGGTGCCCGAGGTGCCGGAAGTACCCGACGTACCGGAAGTGCCTGACGTACCGGAGGTGCCCGACGTACCGGAAGTACCCGACGTACCGGAGGTACCCGACGTACCGGAAGTACCCGACGTACCGGAGGTACCCGACGTGCCGGAGGTGCCCGACGTGCCGGAGGTACCCGACGTACCGGAGGTGCCCGACGTGCCGGAGGTACCCGACGTACCGGAAGTACCCGACGTACCGGAAGTGCCCGACGTACCGGAGGTGCCCGACGTACCGGAAGTACCCGACGTACCGGAAGTACCCGACGTACCGGAGGTACCCGACGTACCGGAAGTGCCTGAGGTACCGGAAGTCCCAGAAGTCCCCGAACTACCCGAAGTCCCGCCTCCCGAAGTCCCCGACGTCCCACCGCCCGACGTACCCGAAGTCCCCGAGCTGCCGCCCGTCCCAGACGTGCTCGGCTTGATTGTCGGCGGGGTCGTCGGTCCATCGACCGAGCCGCAACCATATAGTGCGAGCAGCGACGAGACGGCCATCGTTACCGTCGTCTTCTTGAAGAGTGTGTGCATGTTGGCCTCGACATTGGAAGTGTGTCCAAGCCTTCTCTGCAAATTCCGCGCCACGACAGAATTCGCGAAACGGTGTCGCGCTTTATTGCAGGTATCGGGAATATCGGCGCGATTTAAACGGAGTAACGGCGCTTTCGCGCGACGGGCATGCTCGGTGCGCGGGCGCGGCGGTTGCGATGTTCCCGTAAGCCGCCGTAACGCGCGGCGTGATGTTACGTAGCGTTCGATATCGCGTTGTGCGGATGGCTTCGAACCGAGGGCCGCATCTTTGACGAAACGCGCCGGCCCGATGAACATGGCGCGAAATCCCCGGCTGCCGACGATGCCGAAGCGGCCACGACTCCATACAGGACCCGGACATGAGCGAACAGGACAGGGAAAACGGCAAGGCGCGACGAATCGACGTGATGGGCGAGGCGTTCGTCGAGCGCGCGATGCGCGACCTCGACGGTTTTTCGCGCCCGCTGCAGGACTGGCTGAACGAGCACGCGTGGGGCAGCACGTGGCAGCGGGGCGGGATCGACCTGAAGACGCGCAGCCTGTGCACGTGCGCGATGCTGGCGGCGCTCGGCCGCAGCACGGAACTGAAGGGGCACATTCGCGGCGCGCTCAACAACGGCGCGAGCCTCGTCGAGATCCGCGAGGTGTTGCTGCACAGCGCGCTGTACGCGGGCGCGCCGGCCGCGGTCGAGGCATTCCGCAGCGCGCGGGAGGTGATCGCGGATCTCGGGCTGCCGGTGCCCGACGACGCAGCCTGATTCCGCCGCCGCTTCGGCTGCACGGCAGGCGCGGAATCAGGCCCGGTTTCGCCGGTTTCCGGCTCAGTGCGCGACGCGCGCTGCCTGCGGCGCCGCCTCGGCCGGCGCGGCGGCGACTTCGAGCAGCCAGTCGGCGGTGGCCTCCGGAATCGTGACCGGCAGCATGTGCCCGCCCTCGACGACCTTCAGCCGCACGCGCGCCGATTTCTTCGCGAGCGCGTCGCCGTGCTCGCGCCAGTTCAGGATCGGATCGGCGCGGCCGTACAGCACGTCGACCGGCAGCGCGAGTTCCGCATAGCGGCGTTCCATCGCGGGCAGGTCGACGGGCGCCGACAGCAGGTCGGTCGCCGTCGCGTAGAACACGTGCGGGCGCATCCCGAGCAGGCCGCCGCCCTTGACCGGGAAGTCGCGCGGCACGTCTTCCGGCGCGAACACCTGGCGCACGGCCTTGCGGCCGGTCAGGATCGTCAGCGGGATCGCGAAGGTCCACGATACGAAGCGGCGCACGAGCGGCGAGGGCAGCATCAGCGGCTTGAACGGCGCCGGCGGCTCGGTCTGCTGGTGCGACAGCGGCGCGATCAGCGCGAGCCGGCTCACGCGGTCCGCATGGTTGAGGCCGACGGCAAGCGCGATCGCACCGCCGAGCGAGTGGCCGACCAGCACGGGCTTGTCGAGCCGCAGCGCGTCGATGAACGCGGCGACCGTGCGGGCCTGCGCGAACACGTTTGCCTGCGAAGCCGGGCCGCGCAGCGAGCGGCCGGCGCCCGGGCGGTCGATGAGGATCACGCGATGCTGCTGCGCGAGCCGCGCGAGCGGCAGGTACGCGAAATTGCGCAGTTGCCCGGCGAGCCCGTGGACGAACACGATCGGCGGGCCGCTACCGTATTCGACGTAGTGGATGCGGTCGCCGCCGACGTCGACGAAGCGGCCTTCGGGCGGAAACGCGCGCGTCACGCGACGGGCCACGTAACCGGTAAACAGCGCGAGCGCGGCGAGCGCCGCGACGACGCCGAGCAGCACGTTCTGGATCAGATGGAGCGTAGGGGTCATGTCGGCCTCAACGGGGTTCGAGTGCGGGTTCGGCAACCGGCGCCGCGGCGGCCGTGCCGGCTTTCGCGCGGCGTTCGAAATGCATCGCCGAATCGGCGAGCGCGCTGAACTTCAGCGACGCGAGATCGCGCACGTAGTTCTGATGGAATTTCCACGGCTTGCGATGGCCCTGCTTCGGCAGGATGCCGGCCGCGCGCTGGATGTAGCCCGAGCTCAGGTTGACGGCCGGCACGTCGCCGAGCTCGCCGGCGCCGAGCCGTGGCACGCACGTGTCGTAGTCGTTCGCGCGCATGTGATTGAGCAGCCGGCACACGTAGCGCGCGATCAGCTCGGCCTTCAGCGTCCACGACGCGTTCGTGTAGCCGAATGACGACGCGAGGTTCGGCACGTCGCTGTACATCATTCCCTTGTACGACACGGTCTCCGGCAGGTCGACCGCGCGGCCGTCGACCGTGACGCGCGCGCCGCCGAGCATCTTCACCTTCAGCCCGGTCGCGGTGACGATCACGTCCGCGTCGAGCTGCTGGCCGCTCTTCAGCTTGAGGCCGGTCGGCGTGAAGCGCTCGATCTCGTCGGTGACGATCGACGCGCGGCCCGCGCGGATCGACTTGAACAGGTCGCCGTTCGGCACGAGGCACACGCGCTGGTCCCACGGCATGTAGCGCGGCGTCAGGTGCTTCGCGACGTCGAAGTCGGGGCCGAGCTGCTTGCTGGCCGCGCGGATGATGAACTTCTTCGTCTGGTCGGGCTTGCGGCGCGACACGTTGTACAGGTAAATCGTCAGCAGTACGTTCTTCACGCGCACGAGCCGGTGCGCGAGCCGGGACGGCAGCACGCGGCGCAACGCGTTCGCGATCCTGTCGCGCGCGGGCAGCGACACGATGTAGGTCGGCGAGCGTTGCAGCATCGTCACGTGTTGCGCGTCGGCCGCCATCGACGGCACGAGCGTGACGGCCGTCGCGCCGCTGCCGATCACGACGACGCGCCGGTTCGCATACGACAGGTCCTTCGGCCAGTGCTGCGGATGCACGAGCTTGCCTTCGAACGTGTCCATCCCGGCCCAGTCGGGCAGGTAGCCGGCGTCGTAGTCGTAGTAGCCGCTGCACATGAACAGGAAGCGGCAGGTGTAGACGAGCGTGTCGGTCGTGCCGCCCTGCGTGCGCTCGATGCGTACCGTCCAGCGCGCGCGGTTCGAATCCCAGTCAGCCGCGATGACTTTCTGGCCGTAGCGGATCGTCTTGTCGATGCCGTAGGTGCGCGCGGTGTCGCGGATGTAGTCGAGGATCGTCTGGCCGTCGGAGATCGCCTTGTCGCTGTGCCACGGGCGGAAGCTGTAGCCGAGCGTGAACATGTCGGAATCCGAACGGACGCCCGGATAGCGGAACAGGTCCCAGGTGCCGCCGATCGCGTCGCGCGCCTCGACGATGGCCACGCTTGCATACGGGCAGCGCTGCTTCAGGTGATACGCCGCGCCGATGCCGGACAGCCCGGCACCGACGATCAGCACGTCGAGGTCGCGGCTGTCGCCGGGGGCGGGCGGCGCGTCGCGCCGGTCGGTCGTCGTCGAGGTCATGCGGGGTCCTTGGTGGGCGTGGTCGGGAGCGCGGCCGGGACTTCCTTCGGACGGAGGTTGCGGGCCCGGGCGCGGCGCACGTGGCGCAGCATCAGCCACTGGTAACCGGCGCCGAGCAGGCGCGCGATCCTGTCGAGCCGGCGTGCGTCGGCGCCGACGAGCACGCGGCGCGCATTGCGCTCGACACCCGCGAGGATCTGCCGCGCGGCCTCGTCGGCCGTCGTCGCGTTGATCAGCCGGTTCGCCTGGCGGCGATGGGTCGCTTCGTCCTGGCCCGTGAGTGCGTGGATGCTGGTATCGACGCGGCCCGCGTCGACGATGTTCGTCGCGACGCCGCCCGGATGCACGCAGGTCGCGCTGACCGGCGCGCCGTCGAGTTCGAGCTCCATCCGCAGTGCCTCGGTAAAGCCGCGCACCGCGAACTTGGTCGCGTTGTAAGCGCTTTGCGTCGGCATCGCGACGAGCCCGAACAGGCTCGACGTATTGACGACGTGTCCGTCGCCCGACGCGCGCAGGTGCGGCAGGAATGCCTGCGTGCCGTGCACGACGCCCCAGAAGTTGATGCCGACGATCCATTCGAGATCGGCGATGTCCGCGGTCTCGGCGCTGGCGGCCAGCGACACGCCTGCGTTGTTGAAGATCAGGTTGACCTTGCCATGCCCGGCGCGCACGAAATCGGCCCACGCGAATACCGCATCGCGGTCGGCGACATCGAGCCGCCGCGTGCTCACGCGCACGCCATGCTGCGCGCAGGCGGCCGCCGTGCCGGCGAGCCCGGTTTCGTTGACGTCGGCGAGCGCGACCTCGCAGCCCCGCCGCGCAAGCTCGACCGCGAGGCTGCGGCCCATGCCCGAACCGGCGCCCGTGATCGCGGCGACCTTGCCGGAAAACCCGTTCATCCGTTGCTCCTCCCGTTCCGCTTGCCCTGTACCGGCGGCGCGTCTAATGTGGTGTTGGTCGTCACCACTTTAGTTTTCGGGTGTCCTGATGTCAAATAGCGGAATGGAGAAAGCACTCGAAACGGAAAAACGGGGCCGCTCGTATGGCGGCGTGGCGCCCGAGGTGCGGGCCGCCGAGCGGCGCGACGCGCTGATCCGCGCGGCGACGCGCGTGTTCGGCACGGTCGGGTTCCGCAAGGCGACGGTACGGTCGATCTGCCAGGAAGCGAAGCTGAACGATCGCTATTTTTATGCGGCGTTCGACAGCACCGAGGATTTGCTGCGCTGCACCTACCTGCATCACGCGCAGCAGTTGCACGAGGCAGTCGCGCGGGCAGTGGCCGAGCGCGGCGGCGATCTGCGCGAGAGCATCGATGCCGGGCTCGCCGCGTTCTTCGCGTTCCTGCGTGACCCGTGCGCGGCGCGCGTGCTGCTGCTCGAAGTGATGGGCGTGAGCGCGGATACCGACATGACCTACCAGCGCATGCTGATCGACTTCGGCAAGCTGATCATGGCGATCGGCGCGCCGCGCGAAGCGGCGACGCCCGCGGAGCGCACCGAGCAGCGGCTGATCGGGCTCGCGCTCGTCGGCGCGATGACGAACGTCGGCGCGGCGTGGCTGCTCACGGAATATCGCGATCCGGAAGCGCAGATGGTCGCGAGTTGCAGGAAGGTGCTGTTGGGGACGTTGCGGGAGATAAGCTGACCGGATGGTGTCGCGTTGTTCCCGGCATGTCCGCCGGCAAATTGCAGGTTCAAAGTCTAAATAAAGAAGCGACTACACGGCGCACGGCGCGTCGGATTTTTTCTTTTTTGATTTGATTCGGTTTGCGTGTGACGATGAATGGGTTAAAACAATCCGGATCAAATTAAAAAGGCGGCGCAATGCAAAAAGGCAGTTCGCATTGCGCCGTTCATGGCGCGAAACCCTCGCGCCCAGGCACCTCGATCAGGAACCCGTGTATCCGCCCCGGTTCGGCCTTCACCGTCCCGGCGATACTCGGTCGTCGTGCCGCGCTGCCGACCCGCCGGCACGTCGCCGACACGTTGCCGCCTGCCTGGCTGAACGCGCCCGTGTGCCGGCCCTGGCCGTAGCAGCAGTGCCCGGTGATCCGGTTGCCGTTGGCCGCGTCGACACGAATCGACGGTGTGGTTCCCGATGAAATTGCGGCAGCTTACATTTCAAACTCCTTGATTGATTTAATGAGTCGGAGAATTGAAGTGCTTCGGCAAACGCAGGTCAGCGAATTGCCATGAAAAAGTTTAGAAGGTAATCCGAAAATAAAATATCGAAATTTTTGGATTCAATAATCCCGTTTATTCACGGTTGCGGGGCGGTTCGAAAGCGAACTGGAAGCGAGGGGGAATCGCCGCCTGCCGGCATTACGCGGGCCGGATCCGGTCGGGCGCGCCGGGCGGCCGTATGCGGCACGCAAGCGCTTGCGTGCCGTGCCGATGAGCCGGCTCACGCGCGCCGATTGAAAACGAAGGTCTGTCGCTCGCGTTCGTCCGTGATCCAGTCGCCGAACAGCTGGATCTTCTGCTGCTGCTCGGCGCCGCCCGGATACACGAAGTAATAGCCCATCCCGGTCGGCATCGACACGTCGAACGGCGTCACGAGCCGGTGCGCCGCCACGCTTTCGTCGACGAGCGTCCGGTCGCCGATCGCGATGCCGTAGCCGTCGATCGCCGCGTGGGTGGCGAGGTCGAGCGTCTCGAAGCTCAATCCGCGCGTCGAGTCGACGTGCGGTGCGCCCGCATGATCGAGCCACCGTTTCCAGTCGCGGTGATCGCGGGTCGGATGCAGCAGCGTATGGTTGGCCAGGTCGTCGACGCTTGCGAGCGGATGGCGGTTCAGCAGGTCCGGCGAGCATACCGGCGTGAGCCGCTCTTCGAACAGCGGGATCGCATGCATGTCGGGGCCGGCGCCGGGGGCGTAGATCACCGCGGCGTCGAACGGCTCCATGCGGAAATCGACGTGATGGCCCCAGGTCGTCGTGATCTGTACCTGGAGTTCCGGGTGCTCGGACTGAAACCGCATGATCCGCGGCAACATCCACTGCATCATGCAGGTCGGCACCTTCAGCGCGAGCTCGGTGCGCCGGCGCGACAGGCGCATCGATACCTCTTCGATGCGCGCAAAGCTCTCGCGCACCGTCGGTAACAGCAGCTCGCCTTCCGCCGTCAGCGTCAGTCCCTTTGGCGTGCGCTTGAATAGCGGGAACTGGTAGAACGCCTCCAGCGCGAGGACCTGCCGGCTCACCGCACCCTGCGTCAGGCACAGCTGCTCGGCGGCGCGCGTGAAGCTGCCGTGGCGGGCGACGATGTCGAAGATCTGCAGCGCGTTGAGGGAAGGCAGTCGTTTCATCGGAAAGGCCGGCATGGAGCGGGCGATCGGAAGGGGCGGATGCGTCGCGGCAGCGGTCAGTGCAGGATCTTCGCGAGGAA
>NZ_LDUL01000137.1:0-782 GCF_001043615.1 Burkholderia sp. LK4 | reverse complement strand
GTCGCCGATCCTGCACGTCGTGCCACTGCAGCTGCTCGCGTATCACACCGCGTGCGCGCGCGGCACCGACGTCGACAAGCCGCGGAACCTCGCGAAATCGGTGACGGTGGAATAAGGCGGGACGACCGGGACGGCCCCGCGAAGCCGTCCCGACCCCGTATCGGCTCGAAGCCGGCCATTCGGGCAGGCCATTCGGCCAGGTCGAAATATGTACCACGTAGTGGCATATAATCCTGTGCTGACCTGATCGGCCCGACATGCCGGTAATCGGCGGCGCGGGATCGTGCCGGGGAAGGTCGGGCAGGTGCGGGTTTGCGTATTCCTGTTCGCCCAACCCGACCGGGACGACATCGACGCACGCGAACGGCGTGCCGTCAGCAAGCTCGCCGCGGATGTCGGGCGCCGCACCGGCGCCGATATCGCGACGCTGGTCACACTGAAAGAGCGGGTGGAGATTTGCAATGGCCAGGAGTCGATTCAAGAGCGACGCAACGGAGGCGATCCACGGCGCCGCGTCGGGCCTCTGTCGTGCCGCGTTGATCGACAAGAAGACGATGCGCGAATACGACGATCTGCGCATCGAAGCCGCCCCGCGGTTAGATCCGGAAGCCATCGCCCGCATCCGCAAATCCGTCAATGTCAGCCAGAGCGTGTTCGCGCTCTACCTGAACACGACGGCGTCGACGATCCGCCAATGGGAACAGGGCGACAAGCGGCCGGGCGGCATTGCCGCACGGATGCTCCAGATCGTCGAGAAACACGGGCTCGAGGTGTTCTCCTGA
>NZ_LDUL01000136.1:0-9923 GCF_001043615.1 Burkholderia sp. LK4 | reverse complement strand
CCAACTTTGCGGGGTCAGTTCAGTGCGGCGCTTTTTCATTGGGCGGGCGGTGCTTACTGCGACTGTGTATCGGTGTTACTCGGCTGAAGTGCGCCGCTCGCTTCCATCTGCGCCTTGACCGCCTCGCCAAGCTGGTACACGGTAAGCGCGTAGAAGAAGCTGCGGTTGTAGCGCGTCAGCACGTAGAAATTCTTGAGCCCGAGCATGTATTCGGTCGCGCGGCCCGGCGACGGCAGGTCGACCACCGTCACGGGCGTGCCGGCTTCGGTCGTGATGTTGACCGTCGGCTCGTTCAGCGTCATGCCCGCGCGCAGCAGTTGCGACAGTGCCCAGTGCGGTTCGGGCTGGCCGTCGGCGGCGGCCTGTGCGATCCCCAGGCTGCCCGTGTCGGGCGTGATCTGCCAGACCACCGGGCGGTCGGTTTCCCAGCCGTGCTGCTTCAGGTAGTTCGCGACGCTGCCGATCGCATCGACAGGACTGCTGCGCAGGTCGACATGGCCCGTGCCGTCGAAGTCGACCGCATATTCGCGGATGCTGCTCGGCAGGAACTGCGGGATCCCGATCGCGCCCGTATACGAACCGAGCACGGTGGTCGGGTCGAGCTGGTTGTCGCGGGTCCAGACCAGGAAATCCTCGAGGTTCTTGCGGAACGTCGCCTGGCGGCTGTCACGATTCGGCGTGTCCGGATAGTCGAACGTGAGCGTCGTCAGCGCGTCGAGCACGCGGAAATTGCCCATGTAGCGGCCGTAGATCGTCTCTACACCGATGATGCCGACGATCACCTCGGGCGGCACGCCGAACTGCTCGGATGCACGCTGCAGCGTTGCCTGGTTCGCCTTCCAGAATTTCACGCCCGCGTTGATGCGGATCGGCTCGATGAAGCGCGAGCGATAGACGCGCCAGTTCTTGACCGTCGGCGACGGGGCCGGTTTCACGAGCTTGACCGCCGTCGCCGAATAACTGATGCGCGAGAACAGCGCATGCAGGCTCGCGGAGTCGAAGCCGTTGCGGCTGACCATCTCGTCGATGAACGCGTCGACCTTCGCATTGTTCGCGTAACGCTGCGGAACGATTTCCTCTTCGAAGGTCTGGCCTTGCGGCGTCGGCTGTTGCGGCTGGGCCTGTGCGACGAGCGTGCCCGCGGGCTTCGCGGGTTGCGTCTGCGCGCCGGCAGGCGCGGTGCCGAGGGCCGCGACGGCAGCGGCCGCGACGAGCGGAACGCGAACACGGAACAGCGCGGAGAGAAGGGCGGCAGGCTTGCTGGAATTCATGTCGAAGCGGGCGGACAGGGCGATTGGGTTCGGCGCAGTATACCCGACGGATCCGGCGCGCCGGGGCGTGGCAGGCCACCGTTGTGGTAAGTTAGCGGCGAATTCGCGGCAGACGATGGACATCATTGATGGAGACCTGCGGCGCACCGTGCGCCGCGGATGACAGCTTATGGCAACCGCTTTCTATACGCACCCCGACTGCATGCTGCACGAGATGGGGGAATGGCATCCGGAATGCCCGGCCCGCCTGTCGGCGATCCAGGATCAACTGATCGCGAGCCGCATCGACGATCTGATCGTGCACGAAACCGCGCCGTTCGCGAGCGAGGTGGCGCTGGGCCGGGTGCATACGCAGGCGCACATCGACTACATCCGGAGCATGACGCCGGTCGACGGCTACGTCGAGATCGATCCCGATACGCTGATGAACCGCGATACGTGGCGCGCGGCGCTGCGTGCGGCCGGCGCCGCGATCGCGGCGACCGACGCGGTGATCGAAGGCCGCTATGCGAATGCGTTCTGTGGCGTGCGTCCGCCCGGTCATCATGCGGAGCCTGCGCGCGCGATGGGGTTCTGCTTCTTCAACAACGTCGCGATCGCCGCGCGACATGCGCTCGACGTACACGGTCTGGAGCGAGTCGCGATCATCGATTTCGACGTGCATCACGGCAACGGCACCGAGGCGGCGTTCGCGAACGACGAGCGGGTGCTGATGTGCAGTTTCTTCCAGCATCCGCTGTACCCGTTCTCGGGCGTCGATCACCAGGCGCCGAACATGGTCAACCTGCCGATGCCCGCGCGCAGCAACGGGATGGCGATCCGCGAAGCCGTCGACATGTTCTGGCTGCCGCGCCTCGATGCGTTCAAGCCGCAGATGCTGTTCGTGTCCGCGGGTTTCGATGCGCATCGCGAGGACGACATCGGCAACCTCGGCCTCGTCGAAGCCGACTTCGAATGGTTGACCGCGCAGATCGTCGAGGTGGCACGCCGGCATGCGCAGGGGCGCATCGTGAGCTGCCTCGAAGGCGGCTACAACCTGTCCGCGCTCGGGCGCAGCGTCGTCGCGCACCTGCGCGTACTGGCCGGTATCTGACGATCGCGTGACCGGCCGGAGCGGGTGCGCTCAGCGCGCTGGCACGCGCGCGTGAATCCACGCGATCAGCGCGTCGATCACGCGATCGCGTTCGAGATCGTTCATCGTTTCATGAAAGCCGCCTTCGTACAGCGTCAGCGTGCGATCGGGCGAGCCGACGTGCGCACCGAACGCACGGCTGCCGTCGGGTTCGGTCAGCTTGTCCTCGGTGCCGTGATAGACGAGCACCGGAACGCGCAACGCGCCGCGACCGCTTTCGATGCGTGCCATCGCGTCGAGAATCTCCGCGCCGGTGCGCGCGGGCACCGGGCCGTGATGGACGAGCGGATCGGCGCGGTTGGCTGCGACGATGGCCGGATCGCGCGACAGCAGCGCGGCATCGATCCTGATTGCGGGGAAGGTCGGCCATATGCGGCTGATGACGCGGCTCACGGCGAGCATCCAGCGCGGCACGTCACGTCCCGGCGCGAGCGCCGGGCTCGACAGCACGAGGCCGCTCAGCGCGTGGCCGCGTGCCGGCGCGCGTTCGATCGCGTACAGCGCCGCGACCGCCCCGCCCATGCTGTGCCCCATCAGGAACAGCGGCGAATTGCCGCGTGCGGCTTCGGCGACCAGCGCATCCGCATCGTTCAGGTAGCCGTCGAAGCGCTCGACCCAGGCGCGCTTGCCCGGTGACTGGCCGTGCCCGCGCAGGTCGATCGCGAGCACCTCGATGCCGGCCGCATTCAGCCGGCCGGCGAGCGCGGCATAACGACCCGCGTGTTCGGCAAGGCCATGTACGAGTGCGATCGTCGCGCGCGGCGGCTCGGTGCCGTCGCCAGCCGGCCAGCGGTACGACGCCAGTTCGAGCCCGTCGGCGGTACGCAGGCGGCCCATCGTCGGCGCGGGTGGGGACCATGGTGCCGGTCCGGCGGTGGCAGGTGCGGCGGCCGGCGTGGTGGTGGCGGTCATCTGGCGTGTCCCCTGTCGGTTGGTCGGTGTTCCGGATCATAGTCGCGGCATCGTCGTGGCGCGCCAGCGGCGTCCCTCTAATTTCGTGTGGTTATGAAAAGATCGAAATCGATTATTAAGGGGAATGAGGGGTTTGCGGTAAAATCGTCGGTTATTCCAGATGCATCGGCGGCCGACTGGCGGGCCAACTCGCCAGCCGGCCGCCGTTTTGTTTACATGATCGAATTACGCAATCTTTCGCAGCGATTTCCCGGGCCGGGCGGCTGGGTCGAGGCGCTGCGCAACATCAACCTGACGATCCCGCAGGGCGAGGTGTTCGGCATCATCGGCCGAAGCGGCGCCGGCAAGAGCACGCTCGTGCGCACCATCAACCTGCTCACGCGGCCGACAGAAGGCAATGTCGTCGTCGGCGGGCTCGATCTCACGCTGCTGTCTGCTGGCGCGCTGCGCGAGGCGCGACGCGAGATCGGCATGATCTTCCAGCACTTCAACCTGCTGTCGTCGCGCACGGTGTTCGACAACGTCGCGCTGCCGCTCGAGCTGGCCGGCGCAAGCCGTGCCGACATCGAGGCCGCGGTGCTGCCGCTGCTCGACCTCGTCGGGCTGTCCGCGCAGAAGGATCGCTATCCGTCGCAGATCAGCGGCGGGCAGAAGCAGCGCGTCGGCATCGCCCGCGCGCTTGCGAGCCAGCCGAAGGTGCTGCTGTCGGACGAAGCGACGTCCGCGCTCGATCCCGAGACCACGCGCTCGATCCTCGACCTGCTGAAGCGCATCAACCGCGAACTCGGCCTGACGATCGTGCTGATCACGCACCAGATGGAAGTGATCAAGCAGGTGTGCGATCGCGTCGCGGTGCTCGATGCGGGGCGCGTGGTCGAGGAAGGCCGCGTGATCGACGTGTTCCTGCAGCCGCATCACGAGGTGACGCGCGCGCTGATCGGCGACGTGATCGCGCAGGAGTTGCCGCCCGCGCTGAAGGCGCGCGTGGCCGAGCGGCTGAAGACCGGCAGCGGTCATCTGCTGCGGCTTGCGTTTACGGGCTCGGGTGTCGACCAGCCGATCCTGTCGGAAACGATCCGTCGGTACGAACTCGATTTCAACATCCTGCACGGCCAGATCGACGAGATCCAGGGGCAGGCATTCGGTTCGCTCGCGGTGCTCGCGGGCGGCGAGCCGGGCAAGGTCGGGCAGGCGCTCGCGTTCCTGCGCGAACAAGGTGTGGTGGTAGAGGAGCTTTCGTATGTTGAGTGAGATGTTCGATATGTTCGTGCAGTCGTTCTGGGAGACGCTGATCATGGTCGGCATCTCCGGGGCGGTCGGCGCGCTCGTCGGCCTGCCGCTCGGCGTACTGCTTTACCTGACCGACCGCCAGGGCGTGCTGCAGAACCTCGCGGTGAATCGCGTGCTCGGCGGCATCGTGAATGCCGTCCGCTCGACGCCGTTCATCATCCTGCTGGTCGCGGTGATTCCGTTTACGCGGCTCGTCACGGGTTCGTCGATCGGCACGGCCGCGGCGGTCGTGCCGCTGACGCTCGCGGCCGCGCCGTTCATCGCGCGTCTCGTCGAGACGGCGCTGCGCGAAGTCGACCGCGGGCTGATCGAGGCCGCGCAATCGATGGGCGCGACCACGTCGCAGATCGTCTTCAAGGTGCTGCTGCCCGAATCGCTGCCGGGTGTCGTCGCGGGCCTGACGATCACGTTCGTGTCGCTGGTCGGCTATTCGGCGATGGCGGGCGCGATCGGCGGCGGCGGGCTCGGCGATCTCGGGATCCGCTATGGCTACCAGCGCTATCTGCCGGAAGTGATGTGGACGGTCGTCGCGATCCTGATCGTGTTCGTGCAGATCGTGCAGTCGTTCGGCGACTGGCTCGTCCGCCGGCTGAGCCACAAATAAGACGAAATTGATCCGTTAGGGGAGACAGACGATGCAACGACGCTTCATGCTGAAGTTCGCGGTGGCACTCGGCGCAGCCGCGCTGTTCGCGGGCGCGCACGCTCAGGCCGAAACCATCAAGGTGGGCGTGACGGGCGGGCCGCACGCGCAGATCATGGAAGTGGTGAAGAAGGTCGCGGCGAAGAGCGGCCTCGAGATCCGCATCGTCGAATTCTCCGACTACGTGCAGCCGAACGCGGCGCTCGCGTCGGGCGACCTCGACGCGAACAGCTACCAGCACGATCCGTATCTGCAGGCGCAGGTGAAGGATCGCGGCTACAAGCTGATCAAGGTCGCGGATACCGTCACGTTCCCGATGGGCATCTATTCGAAGCGCGTGAAGTCGCTGACCGAACTGAAGCCGGGCGCGCGCGTCGCGGTCCCGAACGATCCGACCAACGGCGGCCGTGCGCTGCTGTTGCTGCAAAAGCAGGGTCTCCTGAAGCTGCGCGCGGACGCGGGGCTGAAGGCGACGCCGCTCGATATCGTCGACAATCCGCGCAAGCTGAAGATCGTCGAGCTCGACGCGGCGCAGATTCCGCGCTCGCTCGGCGACGTCGATGCGGCCGCGATCAATACCAACTACGCGATGGAAGCGGGGTTGAAACCGAAACAGGACGCGATCGCGATCGAAGGGCCGAACGGCCCGTACGCGAACATCCTCGCGATCCGCGAGGCGGACCGGAACAAGCCGTGGGTCGCGAAACTGATCGCGGCCTATCATTCGGCCGACGTGAAGCAGTTCATCGAAGGCAAGTTCGGCGGCGCGGTCATTGCCGCCTGGTAACGGGCAGAGCACGGGACGCCCGGCGGGATTAGAGTCGATGATCGAAAACCCGGGCTTTGCGTCCGGGTTTTTTCTCTTTTAAAATAGAACGATCGTTCGCTATCATTGGCGCGTCGTCAAGAAGCGGTATCCTCGACAACCATGATGGTTGGGTCCGCTTGGCCGCGCAGTCATGAGGCCTCGCTATAGAATGGCCTCTGGTCGTATTCGTAACTTTGGAGCGTGTGCATGAAAATCCTGGTGCCAGTGAAAAGAGTGGTCGATTACAACGTGAAGGTCCGTGTGAAGTCGGACAACACGGGCGTCGATATCGCGAACGTGAAGATGTCGATGAACCCGTTCGACGAAATCGCGGTTGAAGAAGCGGTGCGCCTGAAAGAAGCGGGCGTGGCGACCGAAGTGATCGCCGTGTCGGTGGGCGTCACGCAAGCGCAGGAAACGCTGCGCACGGCGCTGGCGATCGGCGCGGATCGCGCGATCCTCGTCGAATCGAACGACAGCGTCGAGCCGCTGGCCGTCGCGAAGATTCTGAAGGCGCTGGTCGACAAGGAACAGCCGCAACTGGTGATCCTCGGCAAGCAGGCAATCGACGACGATTCGAACCAGACGGGCCAGATGCTGGCCGCGCTGGCCGGTCTCCCGCAAGCGACGTTCGCATCGAAGGTCACGATCGCCGACGGCAAGGCAACGGTCGCGCGTGAAGTCGACGGCGGCGCGGAAACGCTGTCGCTGACGCTGCCGGCGGTCGTGACGACCGACCTGCGCCTGAACGAGCCGCGCTACGTGACGCTGCCGAACATCATGAAGGCGAAGAAGAAGCCGCTGGAAACGGTGAAGCCGGAAGACCTCGGCGTGGACGTCGCGCCGCGTCTGAAGACGCTGAAGGTGGCCGAGCCGCCGAAGCGCGCAGCCGGCGTGAAGGTGCCGGACGTGAAGACGCTGGTCGAGAAGCTGAAGACCGAAGCCAAGGTGCTGTAAGAGGGAGCGGAAAGAAATGACGATTCTGGTGATTGCAGAACACGACAACGCGTCGATCAAGGCCGCGACGCTGAACACGGTGGCGGCGGCAGCGAAGATCGGCGGTGACATTCACGTGCTGGTCGCGGGCCACAACGCGCAAGGCGCGGCCGATGCCGCAGCGAAGATCGCAGGTGTGTCGAAGGTGTTGCTGGCCGACGCGCCGCAGCTCGAAGCGGGCCTCGCGGAAAACGTCGAAGCGACTGCGCTGAACATTGCGAAGGACTACTCGCACATCCTTGCGCCTGCGACTGCTTACGGCAAGAACATCGCGCCGCGTATCGCCGCGAAGCTGGACGTCGCGCAGATCTCGGACATCACGGCGGTTGACAGTGCCGACACGTTCGAGCGCCCGATCTACGCGGGCAACGCGATCGCGACGGTGCAGTCGAGCGACCCGATCAAGGTCATCACGGTGCGCGCGACGGGCTTCGATCCGGTTGCAGCGGAGGGCGGCAGCGCAGCGGTCGAGAAGATCGAAGCGGCGGCAGACGCCGGCAAGTCGCAGTTCGTGAGCCGTGAGGTGACGAAGCTGGACCGTCCGGAGCTGACGAGCGCGAAGATCATCGTGTCGGGCGGCCGCGGTCTGGGCAGCGGCGAGAACTACACGAAGGTGCTGGAGCCGCTGGCCGACAAGCTGTCGGCGGCGCTCGGCGCCTCGCGCGCGGCAGTCGACGCCGGCTACGTGCCGAACGACTACCAGGTCGGCCAGACCGGCAAGATCGTCGCACCGCAGCTGTACATCGCGGTCGGCATCTCGGGTGCGATCCAGCATCTGGCCGGGATGAAGGATTCGAAGGTGATCGTCGCGATCAACAAGGATCCGGAAGCGCCGATCTTCAGCGTGGCCGACTATGGCCTCGTCGGCGACCTGTTCGCGCTCGTGCCGGAGCTCGTGAACGAGCTCGGCTGACGCAGTGTGACGCTCAGGCGGTAAGCACACGAGAAGAGGGGCGCGACGAGCGCCCCTTTTTTTTCGCCATCGACAGAAGAGAGAAGAGGGAGACACACCATGAGCTATAACGCCCCCGTCAAGGACATGCTGTTCGTGCTGAAGGAACTCGCGGGCATCGACACCGTTGCGCAACTGCCGGGTTTCGAGGACGCCGGTTACGACACGGCGCAGGCCGTGCTCGACGAGTCCGCGAAATTCTGCGGCGAGGTGCTGGCGCCGCTGAACGTCGAAGGCGACCGCAATCCGAGCAGTTGGAAGGACGGTGTCGTGACCGCGACGCCGGGCTTTGGCGAAGCGTTCCGCCAGTTCGTCGAAGGCGGCTGGCAGGGGCTGCAGCACCCGTCCGAATACGACGGCCAGGGGCTGCCGAAGCTGATCGCGACGCCGTGCATCGAGATGCTGAACGCGGCAAACCTGTCGTTCGCGCTGTGCCCGCTGCTGACCGACGGTGCGATCGAGGCGCTGCTGACGGCCGGCACCGACGAGCAGAAGCAGCGCTACGTGCCGAAGCTGATCTCGGGCGAATGGACCGGCACGATGAACCTGACCGAGCCGCAGGCGGGCTCGGATCTTGCGCTGGTGCGTTCGCGCGCCGAGCCGCAGGGCGACGGCACGTACAAGGTGTTCGGCACGAAGATCTTCATCACGTGGGGCGAGCACGACATGGCGGACAACATCGTCCACCTGGTGCTGGCACGCACGCCGAACGCGCCGGAAGGCGTGAAGGGCATCTCGCTGTTCATCGTGCCGAAGTTCCTGGTCAACGACGACGGCTCGCTGGGCGAACGCAACGACGTGCACTGCGTGTCGATCGAGCACAAGCTCGGGATCAAGGCGAGCCCGACGGCGGTGCTGCAATATGGCGATAACGGCGGCGCGATCGGCTATCTGATCGGCGAAGAGAACCGCGGCCTCGAATACATGTTCATCATGATGAACGCGGCGCGCTTCGGCGTCGGGATGCAGGGGATCGGCGTGGCCGACCGCGCGTACCAGAAGGCCGCGGAATTCGCGAAGGAGCGCGTGCAGAGCCGCCCGGTGGACGGGTCGGCCAAGCAGTCGGTGACGATCATCCATCACCCGGACGTGCGCCGGATGCTCGGCACGATGCGCGCGCTGACCGAAGGCGCACGCTCGCTGGCCTACGTGGCCGCGGCGCACAGCGACATTGCCCACCGCCATTCGGACGAGGCGAAGCGTGCGCGTCATCAGGCAATCTACGAATATCTGGTGCCGGTCGTGAAGGGCTGGAGCACGGAGATGGTGAACGACGTGGCGAGCCTGGGTGTGCAGGTGCACGGCGGGATGGGTTTCATCGAGGAAACCGGCGCGGCGCAGTATTACCGCGATGCGCGGATCCTGGCGATCTACGAAGGCACGACGGCGATCCAGGCAAACGATCTGGTGGGCCGCAAGACGTTGCGCGACGGTGGTGCGGTGGCGAAGGCGCTGATCGCCGAAATCGGCGAGACTGTCGCGGCGCTGGGCAAGCTGGACGGTGCGGCGGCCGCATCGATGAAGGTGCAGCTGGAGAAGGGCGCGAAGGCGCTGTCGTCGGTGGTGGATTACGTGCTGGCGAACGCGAAGCAGGACCCGAACGCGGTGTTCGCGGGCAGCGTGCCGTACCTGAAGCTGGCGGGCGTGGTGTTGTGCGGATGGCAGATGGCGCGCGCGCTGGTGGCCGCGCAGGCGAACCGCGCGAGCGACCCGGCGTTCTTCGGCGCGAAGATCGCGATCGCGCAGCTCTATGCGGAGCAGGTGCTGGTGCAGGCAGGCGCGCTCGAAGCGTCGATCGTCGGCACGAAGGGCAACGAGGGCGTGCTCGCGTTGACGGAAGACCAGTTCTGATTCTTCGCGGGACACTCGACGTCATGAAAAAGGCGCCCCCCGGGGCTAATGCCGTTCAGTTAAGCAAC
>NZ_LDUL01000135.1:0-1312 GCF_001043615.1 Burkholderia sp. LK4 | reverse complement strand
TGACCCGTCCTGAAATAGGTTGACACTTTTTCGCCGAGACGAAGAGGTGCCAATTGGAACAAGGGATCAAGCGGACGCAGCGGGACTACAGCCTGGCTTTTAAGCTGTCGGTGGTGAGCCAGGTTGAAAAAGGCGAGCTGACGTATAGAGAGGCGCAGCAGCGCTACGGCATCCAGGGGCGTTCGACGGTACTGGTATGGTTACGCAAGCACGGCTTGCAGGATTGGGCCGATCCATCCGGCCGTGCGCGATCGGGTTCTACCATGCCAAAGCAAGACGCCAAGCCGCTCACGCCTGAGCAGCGCATCAAGGAGTTGGAAACGCAGTTGCGGGAGGCGAAGGAGAAAGCCGCGCTGTTCGAGGCGGTGCTCGACGTGATGCGCAAGGACTACGGAATCACCGTAAAAAAGCCTTCGGGCAGGTCCTCGCGCAAAGGCGGATCGAAAAGCTGAGCGTCGAGCGGGCCTGCCGATACATGGGCATCAGCCGGCAAGCGTATTACAAGCGATGTCGCAGCGAGGAACGCCGCGGCACGCAAGCCGATGCCGTGACGACACTGGTGCGGGATATACGGCTGCGCCAGCCGAGACTCGGGACACGAAAACTGCACCATCTGCTCGGGCCCGTCTTGGGCGAGCGCGGCATCAAGCTCGGGCGAGATCGGCTGTTCGATGTGCTGCGCGCCGCCCGCCTGCTGGTCGTGCCGCACCGGGCGTACCACAAGACGACGCAAAGTCATCATCGCTTCCGGCGTCATCCGAATCTGCTCAAACCCGGACCGGATCAGGTCGTGCCAACTGGGCCAGAACAAGTGTGGGTGGCCGACATCACATATCTGCCCACGGCTGGCCGGTTCGTGTACCTGAGCCTGATTACCGATGCGTTCTCGCGCAAGATCGTCGGTCATCACGTTCATGACAGCCTGCAAACCGAACAGGTCAGTCAGGCGCTGAAGAAGGCGTTGCGCGGTCGCCGAACCTGTCAGCCCTTGATCCATCATTCCGATCGCGGGATCCAATACTGCTCGACCTACTATCAAGACATCCATCGGCGTCACGGCTTGCGTTGTTCGATGACGGACGGCTACGACTGCTATCAAAATGCGCTGGCTGAGCGGGTCAACGGCATCCTCAAGGGTGAGTTCTTGCTGCAGCGTCCTGCTGACCTCGAGCAGGCCGCCAAGATGGTCGAACAGTCCGTGCGCATCTACAACCATGAGCGGCCACATGCCGCCCTGAAATACAAAACGCCCGATGCGATGCATCGGGCGTTTTAGCGCCTGGATACTGTCAACCTATTCCAGGACTTGACA
>NZ_LDUL01000134.1:0-423 GCF_001043615.1 Burkholderia sp. LK4 | reverse complement strand
TTCGTTGCGCGGAGCGTGAGGAATAACTGAGGCCGCTGAACTTGACGGACGAGTCGTCCCTTTGCTCCTCAGTTTCTTAATCAGAAATTCACGTTTGAGAAGTTCGATGTTTTCAGGCTTATTCATTTTCTGGACCAGTGAATTTATTCGATATCAGCAGAGTTGTCGTACTCGTCAGCGATGAGTTTGCGTAGCTCTTCCTCAGAAATGGAATCCAACTCAGTAGTAAGAGCCAGGATGTCCCGCTCGTCGTAATGAGATAGGCGAATCGATACAACGGCTTCAGCGAGCTTCACCAGCGTTTGAGAGCGGAATATTTCATTGAGAGGAATCTCCACTTCAAATGTTTCCCGGATTCTTGCGGTGACCTGCGTTGCGAGCAGCGAGTGTCCACCGAGGTCGAAGAAGTTGTCGTGCCGGCCG
>NZ_LDUL01000133.1:0-362 GCF_001043615.1 Burkholderia sp. LK4 | reverse complement strand
CCGACTTGCTCGACGTTGAGCAGTGCTGCCCAGATGCGGGCGATAGCTTGCTCGGTGTCGCCGACGGGGGCCTCGTACTCACGGACCTGTAGAGCGGAGAGGTCGGGCGCGGGCAGAGCACGACGATCGAGCTTGCCGTTGGGTGTGAGAGGCAACTGCTCCATCCAGACGAAGGCGGCAGGAACCATGTACTCGGGCAGGTGGCCGCGCAGATGGGTGCGCAGGGCCTCGATGTCGACGGGGGAGTCGTCGCGGGTGCAGAGGTAGGCGACGAGCCGACGATCGCCCGGGGAGTCCTCGCGCGCGATGACGGCGACGTCGCGCACGCCGGGGTGGAGTGCGAGCTGAGTCTCGATCTCGCC
>NZ_LDUL01000132.1:0-13652 GCF_001043615.1 Burkholderia sp. LK4 | reverse complement strand
AATCATGCGGGGCCTGGCTGGCCATAGCCCCGATTATCGGGGCGTGAAGATAGTAACGGGGGCGTCACGGATTGGCGTCATGCGAGGAACGTCCGCGATACCTTGTAGAGCGTGAAGATTCCAGAACGACCACATTGACATCTTGCGGACTCGACGCAGGATTTCCTAAATATGGAGGCACCTGCGGGTCAGCGCGTATTCTGTGTTCGATGAAAACTGTCGAAGCGGGTGAGGCCGTCAATATTACCGGAGGTAGTCGATTTAACGGTTGACTGGAAGCTATTGCCAATAAGTTGCGATGCAGTCGGCGATGTTTCGCTGAACGCCACAGCAGTCGAACAGCCTGCAAATATGTTGCTATTAATAATTTGATTGGTCGTCGACGAGTCTTCGAGTGTGATGCAATATGGGGTTATATGATCTCGCGAAAAGGCGCTGAATATATTGTTTGTGACAATGTTGTTTGTGCTTCCATTTGAAAGTAATACAATTGGATCTCGATCGATCAATCCAGGGTAGGCGCCTTGATAAAATAAATTTCCGGATATGGATGACGTTATTATATTGGAATATCGAATGGCGCCTCTAGAGGAGTTTATTTGGGAGTTAAATATATTGCACTGAGGTTGGGGTGACTTTGCCGAACAGTTTACGCCAATCTCTGTGTCTACGATATTTGTTTGTGATACATTGAGTCCCTGCCAGTATCCGGATGTTCTTATTCCGGTTTGGCGGAAAAATATAATTGAATTGCTAACATTCAGGATTGTTGGTGTGTTGCTTTCGGCTACCCCATGATAATCAATTCCGACGCCTTCGGTGTTGTCGTTCGGGATGCCGTAAAAGCCGGAGTCCTCTATCAAAACATTTGAAAGATTTTCGAGGTAAAGGTCGGTTTTCCAGGCCGATTTTTGATCGTGCCCGCGAAATGCAATCTGATCGATATTTGTTTGTCGGGGAATGTAGCCATTTGAGGTGTTGCCTATGATTTGAAGGCCGATCGATTTATTTTGGCTGCTGGTAGTGAGTGCAAATCCATCCACGGCAATCGATGATGAGCCTATAAATCCCGGATCAAGCGTCGTGTTTACTATTGCCCGAATTCCGTCGGAGTTTGGGAACCACAATTCGGTTCCGTCTTGAGTTGCTCCGGCGATGCGGATAGTTTGGTGGGGCGCTAGTCTGACCTCGGCTGTGGCGCCAAACTTAAACGTCCCGGTCTCGAACTGAATGCATGCACTCTTTCCGGACAATGACGATATCCACCGTCGCCATACCGAACCATTGTCAAACTCGCCATCGCCGACGAATCCAGCATTGAACGCGGGGGAGCAGGCTGTCGCCATGGGCAAGGTCTGATGCCGATTTGGGGCATGAGTGGAAGGGGAAGTGTAGGCTGTGGAGGGCTGCGCGGCAGTTGTGCTGCGGATGTCTTGGGCGTAGATCTTTCCAGCGGAGCAGGCAGCTACATATATCGCCGTTGCGATTACATACGATCTCATTGAAAATAATCACCAGTAATGTTCCGGGCTTAACGCAACCTTCGGAGTCCCGCACTAGGATTGCGACATCCTTGTGTCTGCAACCTCAAAGATCTACAAAAGATGATCCATTGCCAATGATGATGACGCCGCGTCATTCAATAGATTTTATCTATAACGGGCGGGCCTGACGCAATTTGCCCGGCTCGGTATCACCCAATTATTGTACAATGCGGGGCGGCATTGAGGGAATTCAACTTTCGCTTGGCCCGCTCAATCGACAACGGTGCGGATCAGGGTGCGATTGATGGCTGATCGTCATCTGCTCGACGTGCGTCAATGGTTTGATTGTAGAATTTGATAATTAATTTCTCCTGGATTTCGCGATCGTTCGTAGCTTAATTGAAGGCGTCGAAGTCGAATTGCGGATTGAGATGCTGGATTTGATAAATGTCGAATACTGAGATCGGTAGTGATGTTTCTAGCGTGCGTTACGGCGTCGCGAAGAAGGGTGTTGTGGCTCGATTTAAAAATATCGATCGCATTTTTGCGATAACAGTGCTGTTGCCGACTATTGTTGCGACAGTGTATTACGGTCTGATTGCGTCTGATGTTTATGTGTCTGAGTCGCGATTTATTGTTCGTAGTGCGGAAAAGAGCAACCAGGCCGGCTTTATGGGGGCCCTGTTGCAGGGCACTGGATTGTCGAAGGCTCAAGATGATACGTATCCGGTGATTGACTATATTCAATCGCGAGACGCATTGTCCGTGCTTAACAAAAATGGCGAAATTGCGCGCGAGTATGGGGAGAAAGGCGATTTTGCCAGCCGGTATCTTAAGATTTTCGGCGAAGGAAATGAGGCCCTTTGGAGGTACTATTCTTCGCATATTGTCAATGTCGATCTTGATACTGTGTCGTCGATTACGACCTTGAAGGTTAGGTCATTTTCTCCGCAAGAGGCGAAGGCTATTAATGAAAGGCTTTTGAATTTGAGTGAAGGCCTGATTAATAAGATAAATGAACGTGCGACAAAGGATGCGGTGACATTCTCGCAGGGACGAGTGAATGCTGCGACCGAGCAGGCTAAGAGTGCGGCGGCAGCACTGGCTGCATTCCGAAATTCGAATACTGTATTTGATCCAGATAAGCAATCTGCTACTCAGTTGGTGCAAGTGGCCGCATTGCAGAAGAATCTCTTCGATGAGCAGGCGCAGTTGGCGCAATTGGAGAAAATTGCGCCCAAAAATCCCCAAATCAATGCACTGAAGACTTCAATCGAAGTTTTGACGCAACAAATTGCTCAGTCGTCTGGTGATGTTACTGGTAAGCGATCGTCTCTTTCTACGAAGGCCGCAGCGTATGCGCGACTCGAACTCGATGCAGAGTTCACGTCGAAGGAACTCGCTTCGGCGATGACCTCGCTTGAGAATGCGCGGGCAGAGGCGCAGCGGCAGCAACTCTATCTTGAGCGTATCGTCCAACCTAACGAACCCGATATGGCAGTTGAACCGCGTCGACTGCGATCGATCGCAGCCACGCTGATTGTCGGTCTTGTCATCTGGGGAATTGTGACGATATTTGTTTCCGGTGTGAAAGAGCATCGAAATTAATATGGCGAAGCGAAACGATTTTCTCAATTCGTTAAAGATTCAAGGGCGGGTAATTGGCGCTCTATTAATGCGTGAAATTATCACCCGCTACGGTCGACATAATGTTGGATTCCTGTGGCTGTTTTTTGAGCCAATGTTGTTTACGCTGGGCATTACAACGCTCTGGTCGGTGATTGGGCTTACGCATGGGAGCAGCCTTCCGATCGTTGCATTCGCCGTGACTGGATATTCATCGTTGATATTGTGGCGGAATACAAGTAATCGGTCGGTAAAGGCCATCGAAGTTAACCATTCCTTGTTATATCATCGCAACGTCCAGGTGATTGACGTTTTGGCGGCTCGACTCATCCTGGAAATTTCCGGTGCCACATGTTCGATGATGGTACTCACGAGTCTATTTGTCTCGTTCGGATGGATGAAGATGCCGGCTGATATTTTAACGGTCGCTATCGGGTGGCTTCTTCTTGCGTTGTTTGCTTTTAGCTTAAGTTTGATCGTTGGTGCGCTTTCGGAGCGATCAGAGGTCATTGAGAGAGTTTGGCATATCGTAACCTATTTGATGTTCCCGTTATCAGGGGCTGGTTTTATGGTTACTTGGTTGCCAGAACGATTTCATAACTTGATTTTATGGGTGCCGATGGTACACGGCACCGAAATGATTAGGCACGGTTATTTCGGTGGCCAGGTCCGAACTTATGAAGATCCCGCCTATCTTGCTTTTGTGGATCTAGTCATGTTGCTGATGGGATTGTTTTTTGTACGCGAAGCTGGTCGGCGTGTGGAGCCAGAATGATCTCAATTCGTAATGTCTCCAAGGTCTACGGGACACGGGACGGTGCCCGAAAAGTGCTCGACGATGTTTCGTTTTCCATCAACAAAGGTGAGCGCATCGGCATACTTGGGCGAAATGGCGCAGGTAAGTCGACCTTAATCAGACTTATAAGTGGAGTCGAGAGACCAACCGCCGGAACTATCGATCGCGGAATAAGTATTTCATGGCCGTTGGCCTTCGGCGGCGCTTTCCAGGGAAGCTTGTCGGGACTGGACAATGTTCGCTTTACGTGTCGCGTTTATGGGGCGCCAATCGATCCGGCCGTCGAGTTCGTGCGCGAATTTTCAGAATTGGGATCCTATCTGCATGAGCCGGTAAAGAAATACTCGTCCGGGATGCGCGCCAGGTTGGCATTTGCCATATCCATGGCCATTGAATTCGATTGCTTCTTAATTGACGAGATCGTGGCCGTCGGAGATAGTAACTTTCATAAGAAATGTCATGTGGAGCTTTTCGAAAAGAGAAAGGATCGAGCCATGATTATTGTTTCGCATGATATTACATATATCCAAGCTCACTGTACGCGAGCGGCCGTGCTGTCGCGCGGGAAATTGAACAATTTTGCAGATGTTGGGAGTGCGTTAGATTTCTATTCGGCCGAAGGCTGACCGGGCATCGTGTATTTCGGCATCTGCGGCATGTGTAGGTAAATCGAAATCGAGTATGCAACGTCGCAATTCAAGTAACGATAGATATAAATATAGGTAATCTATGGGATACAACTCCGTAGCTCTTCCAACGAGAGTTGCAGAACTTCAAAAGTACGATGATGAGAAGTTCATTGCAACCGCCTATGCATGCATTCTCGGCCGATCGCCAGATTCAGACGGATTGCAATACTATCTGACCCGTTTGAGATCCGGAGTGGAAAAGCTGGAGATTCTTACCCAGCTGCGATCCGGTCCGGAAGGTGCGAGCAAGGTTCCATGTCTGATCGATCTTGACGACGAAATCTTGAAATTTCGTCGAAGACGACTGCCAGTGCTTGGTCCGATACATGCACTGTTGAGATGGAAATGGCCCACACGATCGTCACAACGTCTGGAAGTTCTCGAAAGACGTCTAACAGCAATTGATAATAAATTGCAAGGGGCGGTTGCTGGTCCCAAAGTTATTAATAATGAAAAACTTATCATTCCGCGGGAAAAAATGAATCGCTCAAAATTTATCAATCTGCCAAGCGGCACTACGTTCAACAAAGAGAGTGCCGCAAATGTCGAGCGAAATGAGCGAGCTCTGGTCGACGCCGTGCTCGATGTGCATTGGTATCGTCGAAAACATGGCAATTTGATCGATGCTGAGAGTATCCTTCGCCATTACGAGAAACAGTGTTCGAGTGGTGAGGTAGGGGCTCATTCTCCGTCTGTTTATTTTATTCCGAGTTTTTATAACGGCAGGAATGCGGATATCGGGCGGGCTCAGGCAAATCCATACCAGCATTTTCGGCAGTTTGGCTGTCGGGAAAATCGCGACCCCCATCCGCTGTTTAACTCTGCGTGGTATCGAAAGACTTATGAAATTGGCGACGATGAGGGCGCATTTGCGCATTATATCGAAATCGGTTGGCGGCTGGGGTATCAGCCCGGACCGACGTTCTGGTCCGAATGGTATGTCGACCAATACGATGGTGTCTGGGGCGATCCTCTCTATCACTATTTGACCGAGGGTTGGCATCGAGGCAACGTTCCGAATCCGCTTTTTTCGGTGGATTGGTATCGTAATCAAATTGGCTCTGAATCGGATCCACAAATCGATCCATTTACCGATTATCTGGTTAGAAGCGAGAGGAATCACGTTTCACCTCATCCTGCCTTCGACGCGAATTTCTACATCGAGCAATGTGAAATTGCGGGGATGCCGATTGGTAATGGCACGTCTGCACTGGAGCATTACTTCACGACGATGGGAGTGGTGAATCCGCATCCGCTGTTTGATGCGGATTATTACGCGGCGCAAGGAAAAAACAAGCATCATGAGCTGAATCTTGTCGATTTTCTTGTTACAGAGCGAGATTGGAAAGATCCGCACCCGCTGTTTTCAGCGGAATACTATTTGACGCATCGCCCTGATGTAGCGGCGGCAAGCATCAACCCGCTAATCCACTATATCGCCTCAGGGGCACGAGAGGTTTGTTACCCCCATCCTCTCTTTGATAATCAGTTTTATTTAGCGAATTATCACGCAAGTATTCCGTCGCATAGTACTCCGGTTGCGCATTATTTGAATAATGGATACCAGAAGGGGTACTCGATTCGGCCGCTCCAACAGCCCGTTCTTCGTGCGGAAAGGAATCCGAATAGTCATGCGATCGAAGTGGATGATGGCGCAAAAAATGTGAAACCGGCCGGAGCAGCCGGGGATAAGAAGACGGTCGGTATTTTTGCTCATCTCTTTTACCCGGATATGATCGGTAGGGTAATTGATCTGTCGAAAAATGTTCGTAATCCGTGCACTATTTTTATTTCCACTGACAGTCCTGCCAAGGCGGAGCTGATCTGTAAATATGCAGAAAAGGAATCGCTGCATCCGTTTGAGATTCGGGTCTTGGAAAATCGCGGCCGTGACATTGCACCAATGATAGTTGGATTTTCCGACAGGATTCGCGAGGTGGATCTTTGCGTGCATATTCACTCCAAGAAATCCACTCATTACGCCAGGGCGTTCGATGAGTGGCGTAACTATCTGTTTGATTCCAATCTTGGATCTCAGAATCTCGTCGACAATATCATTGCACTATTTTCTGACGAATCCGTCGGGATGGTCGCGCCAATCGAGTTCCCACCTATCGACCCGCTGATTCAATGGGGAGGCAACGTAACGCAGGTGAACGCGTTGGTCGAGCTGATGACGAACGGTGAATTGAGTGTAAATGATTCGAATTTGCTCGAATTGCCGTCTGGATCGATGTTCTGGTTTCGATCGGAAGCGATCCATGGTTTGCTCGATCTGGACCTAAAAACATATCATTTTGATCCGGAAGCCGGCCAAGTAGACGGTACGTTGGCACACGCTATCGAGCGGGCATTCTTCTTGATATGCGAAATTTCCGGTTTCAAGTGGATGCGGTTCAAGGTCGCATCGGGGGCATCGATTGTCGATGCCGGAGATCTCGAGCTATATAAGCAGAGTATTCTTCCGATCTCATCTCGAAAGACGTCGCTCGTGCGTAATTACCCGGAGATTCGGGATTTCTCTGTGATCAGGAGTGGAAATTCACGTCCTCGTTTGAATTTGTTGATTCCAGGTGCAGAAAAAAGTAAGGGATACGCGGGTGTTTCGGAGGCGCTGAGATTATTTAACGGTATTAAGGATGCGCTCGGCAACGATTTCGATTGTCGGGTGATTTCTACCGATATACCGATGTCGAATCAATATGCTCCTGATTTCGGGCAAACGATATGTGATATCTGTGACGACGAGGCAGGCAAGGTCAACGTGGTTTGCGACGGTACCAGGAGAGCGAATCTTCCGCTGTCAGTTCGACACTCTGATGTGTTCGTAGCAACATCGTGGTGGACGGCTAAACTGGCCCGGGATATTTTGAAGCAGCAGGTGAATACCTATGGATCGTCGCCTGGAAAGTATGTTTACTTGATTCAGGATTACGAAAGTGGGTTTTACCCGTGGTCGAGTAAATTTATGCTCGCTGAATCGACATATAAGTATCCTGACGAAATAATTCCCGTCTTCAATACTGAAATTTTGGCGGAATATTTCGAAAAAGAGGGGTACTTTAATGGTGGGCATGTTTACAATCCTCCGGTAAACGAGGAAATTATGGCCGCCGTCGATCGAACGCAAGCGCGCGAAAACGTGATGCTGATCTATATGCGTCCGCATGCACAGCGAAATTGCTTGGAGTTTGCAGATTCGCTCATCGCTCGTGCTACTCAAGATGATCCGCAATTTTGGAGGGGATGGAGATTCCTGGCGGTTGGGGAGGATTTCGAAGCGAATTCATATTTGTCGACGGATCGCATTGAGGTTTTCGGTCGTCTTTCGTTGGAGGAGTATGCGAAGTGGCTGTCCGTAGCTCGTCTCGGATTGTCACTTATGGTGTCGCCGCACCCGAGCTATCCTCCGCTGGAGATGGCGGAGGCAGGTCTGCTTGTATTGACGAATACGTATAAAAATAAGGATCTGTCGGATCTGCATGAAAATATCCGCTCGTTTGACAGCTTTGATCTTGAGGATGTCGCGGTCAGCTTGCGAAATCTCGCCGAAGAATCTATGAAGGCAGGCACCGGTAGAGCTAAAATCGATTGGTTTTTTGATGGGAAATCGAACGTTCATCAATTGAGTCGAGACGTTGCTAATTCGGTTCGCCAGCTATTCAGTGGTAGCTGATTTCGAGGGCACCAAGTCGGTGCCCTTTTTTTAGTGCTTCGAAAGAGTAATTTTAAACATGCTTCGAAATTTCCTTCGATTTCGTTGGGGGCTGGATTGTTTGTCGATTGCCAGGGCTGGGGAGGTCGATCACGCGGCGTCGATTTCGGCCGATCAGGTGGTGGAAATCGAACTTAAATCGAAGGTGCCGGTGGGTTGGTACATGTTGGAGCTGGAGGTTCTGGTAGAGGGGGGGGATGCAGTAGGAAAATTAAATTTGGACGCAGGTGGGTATAAAAACACAAAGGAATGGAATATTGAAATCCCGCTAAAAAGTGAGGAAATTGGTAAGCGGATTATTTATGTGGGGGCGACGTTAAGTGATTTGCATATATATTTCGATATTGAAAGTAAGGTTCGAAATATTAATTATTTCAGGCTTGTTCGTTTGTCTGAGAAATTCGCGAAATCCAGAATTGTTAAGAAGCTGATCGCGCTTCATCCTGATTACAGGGAAATGGATGCCGCAAAAATTCCACTCGAGAGGATGTGGCGGGATTATTGCCTCCTTTTTCGCGACTTGTCGGGTGGAATTCCATACGCGATCTGGATCAAGGAATACGAGGCCAACATTATCGACGTCATATCGAAATCTGAACGTTCCGATAGCATATCCGTGTCGCGCCGACGAGGAATATTTATCGACCGGACCTTGGTGGGAGGCGTCGGCGTAGCGATTTCGCAAGATGTACTTGCAGGATTTCGCGAGAATTTTGAAAATATACTGATTGCATCTCAACGCGCTTTGGGCGAGACGATCCCTCTATTCGAGCTAAATGATGTTGATGATAGGGGGTGCTGGAGCGAAAGTGATATCCGTTCTATGGAGACCCGAAGCAAATTCTCCATTGAGTCTCTCGATGATGACGACTGGTTATTTTTCCTGAGTAACGGTTACATCGTATCAGCTGCCGCAGCGCATGCATTGCGATCTGCTATTGTCGCAGCGCATTCGGCAGATATTATATTCGGTGACGAAGACTCAGTTGATTTTGATGGAAATCGACATTCTCCGTATTTCAAAGGGTGCTGGAATAGGGAGTTGTTTTTTTCTAAAAATATATTATCCGGTATGGCGGCTTTTAGGGTTGGCGCATTAAGGAAAGGTGGTTGTCCTATTTCTGGGGTGCGAAATTTAACTGCCTTTGAAGTGGCTTTGGAGATACTTGGTACAGTTTCTCCGAAAGATATCGTCCACGTTCCTGTTGTGCTCGCGCACCAGCGAAGGCAGGCTAGAATTCAGGCTGTATGTGATAATGAGTCTCTAATTCAAGAGTGCTCGCAATTGGAGGCCTATTTTGCAAAGCTAAATCAAGCCGTAAATATTTCCGTGCTCCCGCACGGCAGGCGTGTTGAATACGAATCTGTGGTACCTGAGCCGCTCGTTTCGTTAATTATTCCAACAAGAAATCGTTGCGATTTGCTTCGGCAGTGTGTTGACTCTATTCTCAAAAAGACAGTATATGAAAATTTTGAGATTATTGTGATTGATAACGGATCTGATGAGGCCGAGAGTTTGCGGTATCTGAGCGAAATAAACGAGAACGACAGGATTTCTGTTATATGTGTAAATGAGCCATTCAATTATTCACTCTTGAATAATAGAGCGGTCACGTTGGCGCGGGGTGAGATCGTCGGTCTGTTGAACAACGATATCGAGGTGCTCTCACCGCATTGGCTCGGTGAGATGGTTTCTTGTGCGATGCAGGACGGCGTTGGAGCTGTTGGTGCGAAGTTGCTATATCCGGACGAGAGAATTCAGCATGCGGGTGTAGTCATGGGCATTCACGGCGGAGCGGATCACGTTCACCGTTTCGAGTCCCGTACATCGACCGGTTACTTCGGAAATGCTAGCTATTCACAGTGCTATATGGCGGTTACCGCGGCGTGTCTGATAGTCAAGAAATCCCTGTTCAACGAGGTCGGTGGATTGGATGAGGAGAATTTCGTTGTGGCGTTTAATGATGTCGATTTTTGTTTAAAGCTTCACGATGCTGGCTATCGTAATGTATGGACACCGCACGCAGAATTGATTCATCACGAATCGGCATCACGTGGTCGAGATGATAATGTGGAAAAAATGCAGAGAGCGCAACGTGAACTAGAGTGTATGCGTGCTCGGTGGGGTAGATACATTCAAGATGACCCGGTGTATAACCCAAATTTAAGCTTGAACGGGAAATTATACACCTTGGCGAGCCCATCGAGAGTGGGAGTTGCCAACATTGCGCGGAGGGGCTTCTGAAAGCGCGTTCGTAGTCCATCAGCGGATGGGCAGGGCTCAAGACACTCTTGGACAGTGCCGATATAGTGTAGGGTAATTTGCAACCACCTTTGGGCCGCGGGGTTGTGTAGGACTGTTGCAATCCGGGATATCTTGGAGGATGAAGGCTTGACTGCGAACACTATTTCGGAACTTTGCGAGGCTCACGTAGGGAAAGTGTCTGATAAATGGTCCCGTTATATTCACGTATACGATGTTTTATTCGAGGGGATTCGCGAAAATGTCAAAAGCTTGCTCGAGGTAGGTGTTCAGAATGGCGGTTCGTTGGAGATTTGGGCGAAATATTTCCACCGTCCAATAAATATTGTTGGGTGCGACGTAAATGAAAGGTGTGGGGATTTTATTTTCGAGGATTCTCGAATCGATGTGTCGTGGTTGGTGATATTAATTCGCTCGTATCGAGAGCTGCCATTGAAAGGTGCTCGGGATTTTATGATGTGGTTATTGATGATGGATCTCATCGTTCGAGTGATGTAATAAAGACGTTTGCGCAATATTTTCCGTTGTTGTGGGATGGTGGAATATATTTTGTTGGGGATTTGCATTGGAGTTGCTGGTCTGAATTTGAGGGTGGGCTGTTTTTAAGGTCGTCTGCAGTTTATTTCTTGAAAATCATAATCGACATAATTAATATAAATGATTGGGGTGATGATGGTGCGCAGGGGTTGTTGGAAAATTTTTCCAAAATCCATGGTGTCAAGTTTTGCCTTTCTGATTTGAGCGGGATTCACTCGATTGAGTTTTTTTATTCTATGTGTGTGATTCGTCGCGCACCAGAGTCGGCCAATATTCTCGGGTGACGTATCGTTGTGGGGACTTAGGCGCTAGTAGTTCCGAATTTATTAGAGGTTAATGGCGCTATCCTGCAGAAAACTCGACTCATATCTCAAAGTGATTTCGGGGCGTGTCGGTTGCGCGAAGAGCGGGATTTTTTCGAGCGTCTTGGATTTCGCGAAGATATGGATCGTCGAGCGAACCAAGTATTCGGTTTGGACGCCGGTGCAGATGCTTCTCGTGGAGGGGGGGGAGTTTGCTTTGCAGGCCGCGTCGAGACAGCTGGAAGGAAATTTTTTTCAGATATTCCACGATTTTGGAGAGGGTTACGCGGAGAATTTTTCGGAAGTGCGTGATGTTGTGGGTAATGGTGAGATTGAAGTGTTCGAGTTTGGTATTCCGCCCGATAAGAAAATAAAATCTCTTCGCTTTGACCCATCGAATGGGAGTGTCGTGATTAAGGTTGATGCGATAGTCATTGATTCGGAAATGGGGCGTGAAGATTTTTCTGAAAGAGTGCTTCATAATGCTGAGATAAAGGTCGGGGCATCCTATTTTTTTATAGATGACCCGCAAATATCTATTCCTGTTGTTCCGGCTGAATTCTCTGGCTATGCGGTGAGGGTGCTAGTGACTGTGAGATATTTGTATTTTGGGTGGGATGCGAGGATTGCGACTGTTGATGCGGCCTTTAAAGGCTACGTCGAACAGCTGAGTCGATTGCGACTGGAGATTGCTGATAGGGGGCGTCCGTGAAAAGGTGGGGCGTCAATATAGTAGGTGTATGGGCGGCCAATGATTGATATCGCAAGTGGGGAACTAGCATCTCTTGCCGGGCTTCTTTGGATGCAAGGGAGCCAGAAGCAAAATGCACATTGCGGCCATGATGATAGCGGGTCGCGCTCATGACGCCGCTGTAATGGTTGCTCGGGTGCTGGATTGTGATTCGTTGCCATTCTGCACCCGTATTGCATCGTTGCTGGCGACCAACCTGGTAGGAGCTCATTGTTCTGCACGGTTCTGTCTTTTCGGGTCCTCGGTATGCGCCGCAACGCACGACAGTGCGATGTTCGAATCCTCGTCGTGTCCATGTCTGTATTGTGGAATAGCTAAAACCGGACCATGTGACTGGGTATTTGATTGATTCTTCGTGGACTGAGTGTGAGCCGAATGCGAAACCGACGGCGCGAATAGCGTTCCTGCTCGCAGAAATGAGCAAAGCCGGTCGACCTTATGATCCGCTAAATATCAGCCTTCACCGATACACGATCACCCAAAGCCGGTGCAATGAAACAGCGCGATAATCAATGATGCCAAGCTCTTTGCGGACTACTGGTCATGCCTCTCGAGCGAGGTTTTTATGGGTGGAGCGACAAACGAAAGCATCGCTCAAGAGGGCGCGCGCGTGGGATACGTCCTTCGTCAAGCGGTATGGCTTGGGTTGGTAAATGCGTGCCATCACGTAGCATGCCAAACAGGACGTCGTGGCGGCGCCATGTCAGTGCGACGAGGGCCTGATTGTGATGCTTGCCTTGCTGGATCTTGCGCGAGCAATAAGCAATAGGCCCGCGAGATTGGGCCTCGTAAGGCCGCGAAGGCAGAGAAGAACAAGTCGCGCTTGAGTACCTTGTTGCCCCGTCTGGATGGGTACTCGCAACGGATCGACGAGCCTGGGCGCCGGGTGACCGGCGCGAGGCCAGCGTAGGCCGCCAGATGCGTGGCGGAGGCGAAGGCTTTATGGGCGACTTCGGTCAGGAGTCTGGCGGCGGCCCTGACGCCGACTCCTGGCATGCTGGTTAGGACCGGCCAAAGAGGGTGAGCAACCACCAGTCGCTCAACTTCGGCGGCGATTTCTTCACGCTGCTTGCGCAAGGCGGCAAGTTTCTGGGCCAGCCGAGGCATGACGATGGCGGGGCCTGCGTGCCGGACACGATCACGGCTTGCTCGTTCAGCGCTTGAACGATTTCAGCCGCCAAGTTCTCGTCCATGCGCGGTGCGAGCTTGGTGAGGCGGTTGGCGAGCGTTTTCTCGCTGGCAGCAGCAAACGCGCTTGGAGACGGGTAGCGCTCAAGCAGATCGGGTGCCGCCGGATGGTCAAGGCGCGGTCCGAGAACGCGCTCGAGCGCTGGATGGATTTGGGTCAGCAGGCCGCGAATGTGGTTGCTGGTCTGCGTGGCCGGAGCGGCGAGGTCGTCATCGAAGCCGAGGAGCATGGTGAGCTGCTCGTCGGCCAGTCGAAGCAAGCGCAGCGTATTCGGCATCGCGGGCATCGGTCTTGGCTTCG
>NZ_LDUL01000131.1:0-4137 GCF_001043615.1 Burkholderia sp. LK4 | reverse complement strand
ACCGGATAGCCTGCCCCGCCTCCAACTCGGCATGGCCTGCCACGCGCTGTTTCAGATGCCCGCCAATATCGACCGTGTGATTGGCTGCGGTCTTGTCGCGACGATGGTTGCCGACTTCCTCCGTGCGGTCCTTGGATTGCCTGAACTGGGTCATCTCAATCGGCGCCAAATCTACGCCTTGGTCGGCGTGGCACCTTATGCCAAGGACTCTGGTTCCATCAGAGGCCGTAGACGCATCGCCAGCGGGCGCTTTGAGGTACGACGTGCGCTGTACATGGCGACGCTCACCGCGACTCGATTCAATCCGGCCGTCGGCGCTTTCTACGAACGTTTGGTTGCCGCAGGCAAACTCAAGAAAGTGGCCTTGATTGCCTGCATGCGCAAGCTCATCACGCACCTAAATGCCATCGCCCGTAACCACCTGAATGCTCAAAATCAACCTCTCATAGCTTGACATTCAACACGGTTACTCAGGTCAGATGTTGTCTGCTTAACCAGCATCGTCGCTTTTCCCCGTAAGCCTTCGAACTGTTGGCTGCCCCTGAGGAGCCTGGCCGGCACTCAGGGGGACTTGCGATAGATCCCGGTAAAGCTGACGTTGTTTCCCCCACAGTTGCTGTTGTCCGCCACTACTAGCAGATCGCCGAGCAGGCGCGCAGTGACCTTGCAGGTATGTTCGTTTTCGTACGTGCCCGAATTTTCGCTAACTTCTAAACGATTGCCCTCCGGGGCATTGCGAGCCGTAACGCTTCCGAGGTTGGGACCACTAGGGCGCATCTGAGGATCCGGGTTGGCACTGGGCCAATAGGCGTCACCGTTCATGGTCAGGGTGCCATCGCCGTTGGGGATCAACTGCAGCGTATCGTCACCGTTCCGCCACTGCCCAGCCCAAGCCCGCGAAGGTACTACCGTTGCTGTCGGCAGTAGTCGCAACCTGTCGGCTGCGACCCAGCCAGCGCTTCCCCCCGTTTTATTGGGATAGAAAACACATCGATAGCCGCCCTTTGCGCGGCCGACAATCAGGGTATCGCCTTCGATGACATAGGCGCGCTGGCGGCAGGCGGCTTCGCCCTTCAACGGGCACCCTTCCATGTCCTTGAGCAAGTACACGTTGGGCTTGCCCGCTACCTTGGCCAGAGCGAATGTGTTATTCACCAAGGGAAAATTGCCATTGCGACAGCTACCGTCGTCAGTCGGTGTTGCATTTACCCGCAAGACCGCCGAGCTTGCCAACAGTAAGGCCAAAAGTCTCCATCTCTTCATCTCATGCTCCAACGGACGGGTTGGTCATCTGCAAAGCAGATGTCAGGGACTAGGGGTTGCTTGGGCGAAAGTGCTTGCCCTCGCAGTGAAATGTCTCTGCAAGTCGCATTCATGCAGCACTGCCACCGATTTCAATTCCTGGCATCCCGTTTAAATATAGGCACCAAAAACTGGGACAGGGAATACAATCATCGCAAAATGCAAAGAAACACCATTTCCAAAAACTTACTCAGAAGCGATCGCTTACACCCCTTCAACTTCAATCACCTATTTAATGGCACACCATGGTATTCATACCTGCCATGCAAAAGGAGATTTGATTCATCGTCACGCCTCTTCTCCAACCCTGACACGCGCCTTCCGGCTGAGTACACATATTTCTTTATCAAATTCGCCGCCTCATCAAATTTATCCTCATTGACCAATACAGCGACCTTTCCCAAGCCTCCGCCTGAATTGTATGCGTAACAAACCATGGCATCATATTCATGCTGGCTTAGGCTATTATCGACATATTGCCTCATCCGCTCCTCGTACTGCGGCACGATGTAACGCAAAAGCGCGTACTCTTGAGCCTCTGCAAGCACTACTAGTGTTTTGTTATCCTTAGCAAAATTATGGGCGGCATCACCCGCAAGGCCGGCCGCAGCCGAGATATGGGTTGCATCCTTCTCATTCATGCCAATGGTGATCATATCGCGACGGACCTCGGCTGCACTGCGCTTTGACATGTCATAACCGGGCCCCAAGGTCACGCCACTGCTACCTCCCGGCCAATGCAATTGGCGCGATTCACTATTGGCCTCCTGCTTGTAAATAAACCAAAGCCCCTTTTCGGAAATCTTCGTTGCGGAAGATTTCATCAGACTTCCTATATGAGCAACGGGATGGATGTGATAGACAAACGGATCGACCGGAAAGTCCTTAATTTTCCCAGCGACCGCATCCCACCACACCAATTGCGCGATACGCGCTTTCTCCGCCTCCCAAGCTGCCCTCGATGACAGGGGAATCAACGCATCGTAGGCATCCCATGCCTTCTTGTCTGCCTTCCATTCACTCGGATAGCGCAGGATCACACGCGACAGTTGGCGGATAGTGTCACGATCGCGCTGCGCCGCCTTCACTTCGGCCAAGGTGAGCTGGCCGTCGTGATTGGCATCGAGCAGCGCTCGCACTTCGCGCAGCGGCACGTCGAGGTCGACGTCCTTCAATCCCAATCGCCCGCGCTGAAACTCCTCCATCTGCTTGAAGTCGGCAAAATAGCTGCCGTAGGCGGCCGTGGTTGGCTTGGACTCAATCAGTTTGAAGTCCACCCACTCATGCGGCGAGTGCCGGGAAACGCCTGCATGGCCCACTTCGCCTACCCAGCCAATGGCGGTGGTGCCACCGGTTTTCAGTTGCACCTGCCACCATGCGTTACCCGCTTCATCCAGGGCAAACACCTTGGGCAGCTCCGTGGGGATTTGTTTGTCCGGTCTCGATTGCTGCAACATGAGCCGCGACACGTGCTGCGGCTGCGCACCATTCTTGGGGCCGTTGGCTGCGAACGTCAGCGGAAAACTTTCCCACCCTTGCGCCAAGTCCGCTGTCAACAACTTGCCTCCTTGGACACTGACCAGCGCAGTGTATGCATCTTTGGTGATCCAGACCGGTGTTTGGCTGGCAGCCCCGACGAAAACCCCGCGGAAGCGCGTGGCTCCAGGTTGACCGACCGTCCCCTGCCGAGGCACGCGGACGATATCCGCCGCCGTGTACACGGCCCCATCGTTGAGACGGAACAGATTGGCCTCCTTGGCACCAGTCGGCAACTTGGCTTTGCGGTCGATCCACTGCATACCCCCCGTTGGCTTGACTTTGACGTACAGGGCATCGTCAGGCGGCGTGCCGTCCAAGGCGACGATGGTATTCACCGGCAGCAAACCGGCCTGTGGCGGCGCGAGTACCGGGTTATGCAATTGAGCATCTGGCGCCACCCGCAGCAGCGTTTTCTGCTGAGGCGTGGCCTTTGCCGCAGCAGCACGACTCTTTTCCAGAAATGCGCGCAGTTCCGGGCCGACGATGATCTCGTGATGCATCAGCTTGCGGCTCTGCTGCGGATCCTGTACTCGCCGATACTCACCCATGTGGCCCAACAGTTCGCCAGCTTTGACCGCCGGCGGGCTCACTGGCGTAACCACGACATCAAAGTCCTCCGGCGCCTGGCCTAGTGCTTCCAGCCAGCTCGTCGAGACCCATCCGTTATGCGCGGCGGCTGGCACCTCCGTCTGCGCAGTCGATGGCGGCACGATCGCTTTCTCGATCACGCGCTTGATCTTGACCCACTGTTTGTCGCGCTGGAGCACCGTGAAGCGAGCACCGTGTGGCAGGTAACCAAGGACGGGGGAGTCTTTGGCAAACGAAGGTTTCGCGCGCACGCTCAGCCCGATGACTGGCTGATCGGTGGCCCCTTTCGGTACAGTTTGTTTTTCTTTGGCGGTTTCCTTGACACGACAGATCTTGGCCGGCCAGTACGCGGGACGCTTGACCACACTCCCCATGCGTTCGTAATCGCCAAACGAGCGCAAGTGCATTGCCAAGCAGAAGTACGTGAGCTTATTGCCGGTCGGGTATTCCAACGTGTGCCGAGTCAGGACAAACCCGGTACTAAAGGCGGCCGAGGTGGATTCGGCGGTCGTCGGCACATTGGCCGCCCCGGCGGAGGTGGGGTATTCGCGATTGATCCGATAGGCGACCACTTCGCCTTTGGTCATGGCGCCAATGCCCTCGTCGAGGGACAGCAGGTTGGCCATCGCCGACTCATAGTGAATGCCACTATGTACGCCCGACGGTCCGAACACGTAATAACCGCCGCTGGCCATACCGAGCGCGCTG
>NZ_LDUL01000130.1:0-1002 GCF_001043615.1 Burkholderia sp. LK4 | reverse complement strand
TGCTGGAGCGACTGGGGATCGACGTGTCGACGCTGAAGTCCGTCGATGCGCGAGACGCGACCCTGTGCGCGTTGACCGCGCAATACGTCATCGACGGGAATGCGCACGCGTATGGCGATACGGAGGGCGGGTATATCCGCGTGCCGATCGTGAACGAGACGATCGCTCTCGACGCACCGTAGTCGCGTCGCGCGGCCCGGACGAGGCGCGTAGCAAAAAGGTGAGCTTTTTCGGGAGAGGTGCGGCCGGTGTGCCGGCGAGGGTGTCAGGCTGCGATTGCCGGCCGGCAAGCATCGGAATGGCTGGCGCACACGGCGTTAGGCCGGTGCGCTACACGATCCTGGGCTGCGTTACTCAATCCTCGAGGATGGCTTTCGGCACGCTGGACAGGTCACATGCTTGCGCCTGTTCGAAGTAGCCTTCGGCGTCGTCGATCATCACGACTGCGACGTCGATCAGTTCGTCGAGCCGTTGCAGCAGCGATTCGCGCCACTCGATGTCTTCGTCACGCTCGGGCGTCTTGTCCAGCTGCTCGATGATCGAGTCGGCAGTCTGCAGGAAGGGAATCGCCTGTTGATAATTTTCGATCGAGACCATTGCCGCGTTGCGCGCGCCGACGAGCCGCTCGCGGTGCTCGTCTGCCAGTTCGGATTCACCACTGATTCGCGGCAATACATCCGAGATGCGTTGCAGAAGCGGCGGAGCCTGTTCTTCCAGGATGATGGCGCGCTCGCGGAGCGCTGCATATTCGTCGCGAAGGTCGGCGTCGCCGGATTGAGTCGTGCTGTCCATCGTGGATATGAGTGCGTGGTTCGGTCGCGGCATGATACTCGACAGCACCGGATTCCTTGCCCGTTCCGCGTCCGTATATATAGAGGGACGTGAGGCATACGTCACACCAATAGAGGGTTGATCGCGTGGCGACGCGCGGCTCGTCGTGACGCCAGCCCTCGTGCGCGCCAGCGCACGAGGGCTTTCTCAAAATATTTTCACAAAGGGCTT
>NZ_LDUL01000013.1:0-129997 GCF_001043615.1 Burkholderia sp. LK4 | reverse complement strand
GTGGGGGCGGAGGCGGTGGCGACTATCCGGCGCCGGTGTCGAAATCGGTTGCGACCGCGCTGTCCGATGCAATGACCGCCGCGTGCGACTACTACCGCAAGCAATTGCGTGGCGCGACCGTCGCGATCCAGTACCTGAAAAACCGGGGCCTGACCGGCGAGATCGCCGCACGCTTCGGGCTCGGCTATGCGCCGGACGGCTGGCAGAACCTCGAGGCAGCATTCCCCGACTATCGCGACGAGTCGCTCGTCGAGTCGGGGCTCGTGATCGTCAGCGAGAAGACCGATGCGCAGGGCGTCGCGCGCCGCTACGACCGGTTCCGCGAGCGGATCATGTTCCCGATCCGCAATGTGAAGGGGCAGGTGATCGGCTTCGGCGGCCGCGTGCTCGGCAGCGGCGAGCCGAAGTACCTGAACTCGCCTGAAACCCCGTTGTTCAACAAGGGGAGCGAGCTGTACGGCCTGTTCGAGGCGCGGCTCGCGATTCGCGAGCGCAAGTACGTGCTGGTCGTCGAAGGCTACATGGACGTCGTCGCGCTCGCGCAGCTAGGGTTCCCGAATGCGGTCGCGACACTCGGCACCGCGTGTACGCCGATTCACGTGCAGAAGCTGCTGCGCCAGACCGATACGGTCATTTTCAGTTTCGACGGCGATTCGGCCGGGCGGCGGGCGGCCCGGCGCGCGCTCGAGGCATGCCTGCCGCATGCCGGCGACAACCGTACGATCCGGTTCCTGTTTTTGCCGGCCGAGCACGATCCGGACAGCTACGTGCGCGAATTCGGCGCAGATGCGTTCTCCGAACAGGTCGAGCGCGCGATGCCGCTGTCGCAATTTCTGCTGAACGAAGCAATTGCCGGCAAGGCGCTCGATCAGCCGGAAGGCCGCGCGAAGGCGTTGTTCGACGCGAAGCCGATGCTGCAGGCGCTGCCCGCGAACGCGTTGCGCGCGCAGATCATGCACATGTTCGCCGACCGCCTCGATATCCCGTTCGAAGAGGTCGCGGGGCTGTCCGACGTCGATACGCGGATCGCGGCACCGCCGCGCCAGGCGCCTGCACGCAGCGAGCGGCGCCGCGTGACGGACAGTGAAAAGCGTGCGTTGCGCACGCTGGTGATGCATCCGCGCATCGCGTCGCAGCTCGACGATGAACAGATTGCGACCCTGCGTGCGTTGCCGCGCATCGGCGAACTGTTCGCGGAGGTCGTCGATCATGCCCGCGCGCTGGGCGACGGCGCGGAGTTCCGGCTGCTTTCCGATGTCCTGCGGACGTCCTCGAATGGAGCGACTTACGAGGAAATCTTCCGCGAAATTCTGGACTATGATGAAAACGTCCGCGATTTGCTGTTACAGAATCCGGAAGACGAGACGGTGCCCGAGCGGCAGCGTGAGCAGGAACGGATCGCGGGGGAGGAGTTGCAGGCCGCGGTGCTCAAGATGCGTTACGACGCTTGCTGCGACCGGCTCGACAGGCTGGCGCGGCAATCCACCTTTACACCCGAGGAATTGGCCGAATTGACGGAATTGAACCAGCAGCGAACCGACATGAAGCGTCGGCTCGGGCTGTAGGCGGCCGGGGAGCTTAGAGAGGGTTCCCCAGCGTGCTATAATATAAGGTTTCCAGCGGTTTGTTTTCCAAGCAAAGGCGAGAATCGCGATGGCAAAGACGACAGGCGGAAAGAAAGCAACAGGCAAGGGCTCGACGGAGCCGACCAAGAAGGTCACAGCGGCCAAGTCTGCTTCTTCCACCAGGACAACGTCTTCAGCCACGTCAGCCCCAGCAGGAAAAAAAACCGCGGCCGGCACTGCTCAGGCTGCGCCGGCGCCGGCAGCCAGAACACGGGCTGCCGCCAGACCCGACTCCGGGCCGGCCAAGCCGGCGGCGAAGCGGGCAAGTGCGAAAAGCGCAAGGGACACGACTGCCGCCGCGGACGAAACGGCAGTACGTACTACTCATGCACCCACGGTTCAACCGGCTGTCGTCCAGCAGCCGCGAGTCGATATAGCCGGTACGGCGAACTCCATGACCAAAAAGCTGAACGAAGTATCCGTCGAAGACGACGCAAATCAGAGCGACGAGCAGCCCGCAGCAGCAGCGGCTGCACCGGGCAAATCCAAGGTGCGCGACCGTCGCGCCAAGGAAAAGGCGCTGCTGAAGGAAGCGTTCGCGACGAGCACGCCGGGTACGGCCGAGGAGCTCGAAGAGCGCCGCGTGAAACTGCGCGCGCTGATCAAGCTCGGCAAGGAGCGCGGCTTCCTCACGTACGCCGAAATCAACGACCACCTGCCGGACAACTTCACCGAGACCGAAGCCCTCGAAGGCATCATCGGCACGTTCAACGACATGGGCGTGGCGGTCTACGAGCAGGCGCCGGACGCGGAAACGCTGCTCCTGAACGACAACGCGCCCGCCGCGTCGTCGGACGATGAAGTCGAAGAGGAAGCGGAAGTCGCGTTGTCCACCGTCGATTCGGAATTCGGCCGCACGACCGATCCGGTCCGGATGTACATGCGCGAAATGGGCACGGTCGAGCTGCTCACGCGTGAAGGCGAAATCGAGATCGCGAAGCGGATCGAGGACGGCCTGCGCCACATGGTGATGGCCATCTCCGCGTGCCCGACGACGATCGCCGACATCCTCGCGATGGCCGAACGCGTCGCGAACGAAGAGATCCGCGTCGACGAGCTCGTCGACGGCCTGCTCGATCCGAATGCTGCGGACGCCGCCGATACCGACGGCTTCTCCGCGAAGGAAGCGGAAGCCATCGAGAACGAGGACGAGGAAGCCGAAGAGGAAGAGGAAGAAGAGGAAGAGGAGGAAGATGACGGTGCCGCACAGGCATCGGCCAACGCCGCCCAGCTCGAAGCCCTCAAGCGCGCGTCGCTCGAGAAGTTCTCGCAGATCAGCGAGTGGTTCGACAAGATGCGCCGCGCGTTCGAAAAGGAAGGCTACAAGTCGAAGGCCTACCTGAAGGCGCAGGAAACGATCCAGACCGAACTGATGACGATCCGCTTCACCGCGCGTACCGTCGAACGCCTGTGCGACACGCTGCGTGCGCAGGTGGACGAAGTGCGTCAGGTTGAACGCCAGATCCTGCACATCGTCGTCGACAAGTGCGGCATGCCGCGTTCGGAATTCATCGCGCGCTTCCCGGGCAGCGAAACCGACCTCGACTGGGCCGAGAAGATCATGGCCGAAGGCCATTCGTACAGCGCGGTGCTGTCGCGTAACATTCCGGCGATTCGCGAACAGCAGCAGCGCCTGCTCGACCTGCAGGCGCGTGTCGTGCTGCCGCTGAAGGACCTGAAGGAAACCAACCGCCAGATGGCGGCCGGCGAACTGAAGGCGCGCCAGGCGAAGCGTGAAATGACCGAGGCCAACCTGCGTCTCGTGATCTCGATCGCGAAGAAGTACACGAACCGCGGCCTGCAGTTCCTCGACCTGATCCAGGAAGGCAACATCGGCCTGATGAAGGCGGTGGACAAGTTCGAATACCGTCGCGGCTACAAGTTCTCGACCTATGCGACGTGGTGGATCCGCCAGGCCATCACGCGCTCGATCGCGGACCAGGCGCGCACGATCCGTATTCCGGTTCACATGATCGAGACGATCAACAAGATGAACCGCATCTCGCGGCAGATCCTGCAGGAAACCGGTCTCGAGCCGGATCCGGCAACGCTCGCCGAGAAGATGGAGATGCCGGAAGACAAGATCCGCAAGATCATGAAGATCGCGAAGGAGCCGATCTCGATGGAAACGCCGATCGGTGACGACGACGATTCCCATCTCGGCGACTTCATCGAGGACACCAACACGGTCGCGCCGGCGGATGCCGCGCTGCATGCGAGCATGCGCGACGTCGTGAAGGACGTGCTCGATTCGCTGACGCCGCGCGAGGCGAAGGTGCTGCGGATGCGCTTCGGTATCGAGATGAGCACCGATCACACGCTCGAGGAAGTCGGCAAGCAGTTCGACGTCACGCGTGAACGGATCCGTCAGATCGAGGCCAAGGCGCTGCGCAAGCTGCGTCACCCGAGCCGTTCCGACAAGCTGAAGTCGTTCCTCGAAGGGAACTGATTTCCAGCGTCTCTCCTGCGAACGCCGCCGGTATCCGCGTGATGCCGGTGGCGTTTGTCTCCTTTGTTGTTACAATGCCGGCCCGGCTTCTTTGCCGGGGCAGCGTGTGACACGCTTCGATTCTTTTCAGGGCTTGTAGCTCAGCGGTTAGAGCAGTCGACTCATAATCGATTGGTCGCGGGTTCGAACCCCGCCGGGCCCACCAGATTTCATGCGCGCGCTCGCGCCGCATGCCGAGAACCCGCGATGGCTTCATGCGTCGCGGGTTTTTCTTTGTATCGACGCGTGCCGCGATCAGGAAAGTACCGAGAGGGTGCCGCGCCGCTGTCAATCGAAGTATGCTGTAGCGCGGCCGTTCCACACGCGACACCGGGTACGGCCGAACAAAAACCAGGCAGCCCCGCGATCCATCCGGCGGCGAGAACAAACAGACTTCGGCCGGGAGCGGGACGGCAATCATGACCATGCTGCGTTCGTGGGGTGCGATTCTTTCGTTGCTGGCGCTCGTCGCATGCGCGAGCCTGCCGCCGCAGGCCGATCGCGCGCCGACGCACGCGTACACCGATACGGACAACACGCGGCTGGGCGTCGCGTTCCGGCAGCAAGCCAGCGCCCATCCCGGGCAGGACGCGTTTCACCTGCTGACCGATCCGGTCGACGCGCTGGATGCGCGCGTGTTGCTCGCCGATCGCGCGGACCGTTCGCTCGACCTTCAGTACTACATCTGGCACGACGACCTGACCGGGCACGAACTGGCCGACGCGATCATTCGCGCGGCGGATCGCGGCGTCCGAGTGCGTGCGCTGCTCGACGATCTCGGCACGAACGCGGACGACCGCAAGCTGCTCGAGATCAGTTCACACCCGAACATCGAGATCCGGCTGTTCAATCCGGTCGCCACGCGGCGGTTCAAGAAGATCGGCACGGTGTTCGAGTTCGCGCGCGTCAACCGGCGCATGCACAACAAGGCGATGATCGCGGACAACCAGGCGGCGATCATCGGCGGCCGCAATATCGGCGACGAGTATTTCGGCGCATCGTCGATGCTGGAGTTCGGCGATCTCGATGTCGTCGTCCACGGCCCGGTCGTGAAGGACATCTCGACCGAATTCGACACGTTCTGGAATTCCTCGTACGCGTATCCGATCAGCGCGCTGGTCGGGCACGAGGCGGCACCGGGCGGGCTGGACCGCGAGCGCGAACGGTTGCGCGACTACCTGAGGGCCATGGAGGACAATCCGTACGTGCTCGAGGCCAGGCAGCGGCTCGACCGGATCGTTCACGGGCAGGGCACGGAATTGTCGTGGGGGCGCGCAACGGTGCTGTACGACGACCCGTCGAAGATCGCGCACGCGCCGAAGGACAGCGACGGGCATTTGATGCCGCAACTGCGGGCGCTCGCGTTGCAGCCCGAACATGACCTGCTGATCGTGTCGCCGTATTTCGTGCCGGGCAAGGATGTCGTCGAGCGGCTGCGCGCGCTCACGGCGCGCGGCGTGCGCGTCACGGTGCTGACCAATTCCCTCGCGTCGACCGACGTGGCGGCCGTGCATGCGGGCTACCGGCATTACCGGAGCGATCTCGTGGCAGCCGGCGTGCGGCTTTACGAACGGCGGCCGTCGGGCGACAAGAGCATCTCGAAGCAGGTCATCATCGGATCGTCGCGTGCGTCGCTGCATGCGAAGACCTACGTGTTCGACCACAAGAGCATTTTCATCGGTTCGATGAATCTCGATCCGCGTTCGCTGAACCTCAATACGGAGATTGGCGTTTACTGCGAGAGCCCGGCGATTGCGTCGCAGGTGGCGAACGATCTGGAAGCGCGGCTCGATCGAATCGCGTGGCGCGTCGAGCCGAGGACCGATGCGGCAGGCAACGGACAGCTCAAGTGGATTCAGACCGATTCGGACGGGAAGGTCACCGAGCTCGATCACGAACCGGAAGTGTCGGCCGGGCGGCGGATGGAAGTCTGGTTTCTCGGGCTGTTTCCGCTGGAATCGCAACTGTGAGCGAGGATGCCGCGTGTGACGCTCAGCCACGCGTGCGGCTCTGCTCGTCGATGACGGCTGCGAGCTGCATCGTCGCGGTCTCGATCGTCGCATCGCTCAGCCCCGAGTATCCCAGCACGAAGCCGTTGTACGGCCGGCCGTCGCCGACCCGGTAGCTGCTCAGCGGCTGAAGCAGCAGGCCACGCGAGGCTGCGGCGCGGGCGACGTCGGTATCGCGCAGCGGGAGCGCGAGATCCGCCGACAGATGCATGCCGCCCGGGCTTTCCCGAATGCTCAGCGCGGTGCCGAGGTGGCGGGCGAGTGCCGTTTCCAGGTTGTTCCGCCGCTCGGCATACAGCGTCCTCATCCTGCGCAGGTGCCGCGCAAAGAGGCCGGTGTCGATGAACTCGGCCATCGCGAGTTGATCGGCCGGGTGGCCGCGATGAACGAGTTCGCGCAGCGTCCGGGTGAAGCGGTCGACCAGAACCGGCGGAACCACCATGAAGCCGAGCCGAAGGGCGGGAAACATCGTCTTGCTGAAGGTGCCGAGATAGCAGACCGGTGCGTCGGCATGCAGGCCCTGGATCGCGGGCAGCGGCTCGCCGTCGTGGCGGAACTCGCTGTCGTAGTCGTCCTCGATGATCCACGCGCCGCACGCACGTGCGTGCTCGACGAGCGCCGCTCGTCGCCGGGGGCTCATCAGCGCGCCGAGCGGGTATTGATGCGACGGCGTCGTATAGATCAGCCGGGGCGGCCGGGTGCGCCACTGTTCGTCGGTGGGCGCCATCCCTTCGTGGTCGACCTCGATCGGCACGAGATCGAGGCCGGTCGAGCGGAATGCGGTACGGGCGCCGTTGTAGCAGGGGTTCTCGAGCCAGCCGGGTTCGCCGGGATTCGCCAGCATGCGCGCGCACAGTTCGAGGCTGCCTTGCGTGCCGTCGGTGATGAATACCTGGCCTGTTTCGCAGCGCACGCCTCGTGAGACGCGAATATAGGCCGCCACGGCACGCCGCAATTCGGACAGCCCTTCGACCGGACCGTATGCGAGCTGCGCGGGCTTGATGATTTTCCATGCACGCTCGATGCAACGGCGCCATTGGGCAACGGGGAATTCATCGAGCGACGGAAGACCGGGAACGAACGGCAGCATGCGTTCGGGTTCGGGATCGGCGTTCTCCAGCCCGTGCACGCGCTCGGACAAGCGAACCGTGGCCGGCCCGCTCTCGAGCCCGGCGCTCGAACGGCCGCATCCGTCCCAGCGCGTGATCGTACCGTTGCGCGTGGCCGCCACGAAGCCTTCCTCGGCAAGGCGCTCGTACGCATAAACCACCGAATTGCGCGCGATGCCCAACTCGGCCGCGAGCACGCGGGTCGACACGAGCCGTGTGCCGGACGGGATATGCCCGTCCAGCAGCATGTTGCGCAGGCTCCGGTAGAGGGCCTCCTGCTGGCTGTGGCGTGTCGTGCCGTCCTGTCTGGAAAGCGATGAGCGGAGCAGCGCGAGATCCATGGGCTGGTTCCAGAATTTTTCGGTGAGCTGGTTCTTTTGAAGATTCGGCGCGCATCGTATCGTTCACGTTCTCGCGGTGCCGGCCGGTGCGCGGGGCCTTCCGGCGATCGTCCCCGATTGCGGCACGCGCGTATTTTGATCGATTTGAAGCGCGACTGTCGATGGGACGATCGATCGGTCGTTCAGGCGTGGAAGTCGCACGCGTTCAATTCTATTAACTTCGCAGTACAAATATATTCCGTGCGGATCATCGAGCCTTGCCGGAACGCGGGCCGCTCGATGTGCGCAAGGGCGCGCGAACAGGAAAACGAAACATGAAAGACCAGACCGTCATCGCTTCCACACCTCGCACCACCATTCGCCGCCTGCCGGAATTGGCGAGTCGCGATCGCACGACGCTTCATCGCATCGTGGACGAAGCCTACGTCTGCCACATCGCGTTCGGTGCAGGCGACGACACGCATTGCATCCCGACCGCGCACTGGAGACGGGGCGATGACCTCTATATTCACGGGTCCAACGGTAGCCGGATGATCAAGGCGCTGTCGGCGGGCGCGCCGGCCTCCGTCGCGATTACGTTGCTGGACGGGCTCGTGCTGGCCAGATCGGCCTTCAACCATTCGATGAATTATCGATCCGCGGTGATCTACGGGCGGTTCGACGTCGTGGCGGGCCGTGACGACAAGCTGGCGGCGCTGGATGCGTTGATGGACAAGATCGCACCCGGTCGCAAGCATGATGCGCGGCCCGGCAACGAGAAGGAAATCAATGCGACCAGCGTGCTGCGGATTGCGCTTGCGGAAGCGGCGGTGAAAGTCAGCGATTCGCTGCCTTCCGACAAGGATGAAGATCTCGCGCTTGCTGTCTGGACGGGAGTCCTGCCGCTGAAGACGACGCGCGGCGCACCGGTTCATGCCGACGGCAACATGCCGGTGCCGGACTACGTCCGGAACTGGGCCGAGTGAGTGGTGCGGCAAGGCCGCGCGGTTTCGCGGAAGGCGGCGGGGTACGGCGTTGGGGGCGTGCTCGCGTCGCGTGGCGGCACGACGCGCGTTTCGCCGGCAGGCAGCGTGAATACCGCGCTGCCGTGACGGGGTGCGTTTCACTCGGTGCGATGCTCATGCAAGGGTAATGAACATGAAAGTTGCGTGAGCAACTATTTCAAGGTCGGCTAGTGCGTCGTCGCACCGGATGCTCGCCCCGCGAGATCGCGCGGAACGCGAAAAAACCGCGACGGCCTGGCAGCCCTCGCGGGTTATTTGAACGACCACATCCGGTTCCAGACGTGCGCTTCGGAGCGCACGCGGAACCGGGGCAGTCATCGGTCCATCAGCGCGCGAAATCCGGCGTGCTCTGGATGAACGCGTTCAGCTTCGAGATGTTCACGCTGCCGAAACCCGTCGTCGCGTCCCAGCCGGCCTTCGCCTTGTAGCCATAGGTGCCGCTGCCGTTGTTGCCGGACGTGACATCGTGCAGCAGCGCCGCGTTGCTCGGGAAGTACTTGTAGAGGCTCGACGCGGGGAACCCGAGCGCATTGTTGTTCGCGGACTGCAGCCGCGCCCAGATGCCCGTGAAGATCGGCGCGGCGAGGCTCGTGCCGCCTTCGTTGTTCAGGTAGCCCGAGCCCCACAGCGTATCGGACGTCTGGCCGTTCACGACGAGAATCGCGCCGGTGCGCAGGTCGGCATCGAAGCCGACGTCGGGCAGTGCGCGCTTGGTCGATCCCGTGAGGCTCGACGATTGCCACGACGGCGCAGCTTCGTACTTGCTGTACCCGCCGCCCGTCGACCACACGGTGCCCGGCTGCCAGCTCGGATCGTTCCAGACGATCTCGCTGTTGTAAGCGTTGGTCGACGTATTGGTGAACAGTGTCGTGCCGCCCACTGCGATCACGTACGGCGACGTTGCCGGCTCGCTCACCGTGTAGGTCGAGCGCGACGGCGTGCCGCCCGCGCATTCGTATGCGCCGTGGTCGCCGGCGGATACCGAAAAGGTTTGCCCTTGCGCGATCGCCTGCTTGAAGATGGTGTCGTCGGTTGCCTGCGAGCCGGTGCTGTTCGCGGACGATTCGCACACGCCGAGCGACACGTTGATTACCTTCGCGACGTTGTCGGTCACGGCCTTGTTGTACGCGGCGGTGATCGCCGTGAGCGTCATCGACGGTGCGACGTAGAACACGACCTGCTTCACGCTGCCGCCGGCCGCGCCGACGATCGACTGGCTGTCGAGGTTCCATTCGACGGTGCCGTCGGTGTCGGTGTACGAACTGCCGGACGGGCCCGTCTTCACGATGCTGCTGCTGATCGTGCCGAGGCCGTTGTTTGCGGCGAACGTGTTGAGGTCGCTCACGGTCTGCGACAGGTCGCCTTCGGAGATGATGCCGACGGTGGTCTGCGAGGCCGTCGGCGTACCGTTGCCGCCGTAGATCGACGAGAACTCGGTCGGGTTGTGCGGCACCGCCGATGCGCCGGCCGGAATCGTCAGGTTGCTGGTGTTGCCTTGCGGCTTGCTGCCCGCGCCCGTATGCATCAGTTCGACGTTCTGCAGGCCCAGCACCGCGCCCACGACGCCGCCGATCGCGTTCGGCACCTGCGCGGCGTCGGTATTCGCATAGACGCTGCGGCCGTTGCGCGTGAAGCGCTTGAGCGTCGTGCGGAACGCGGACTTGATGGTCGCCGCGGTGCCGGACGCGGACACCAGCAGGCGGTTCGGGGCGACCACGATGTTCACGAAGCCTTCCTTGCGCAGGTGCGCGACGACCGAGGCGACCTGCTGGTCGGTCGGTGCATATTGCGCGGCGAACTGCGCCGGTGTGAGGAACTGCCGGTAGTGCGGCGAGCCGGGCGTATGCAGGTCGTGCAGGTATTGGTCGAGCTGTGCTTCGTTGCGCAGGTTCAGTCCGAGCACGATGTCCACCGATTCACCGGGTGCCATCTCGATGGCTGCCGTGGGAGCGGCGGCCGTGCTGGCGGCAGGCGCGCCGGCCGTACCGGCTTCGCTCTGCTGCACGAGCGGCAGGAAGCCCTTGGTGCGCGTTTCCGTCCAGCCGGCCGCGGGCGCGGCATGGACGGTCGCGATGCCGAACGATGCGGCTGCCGCGGCGGCGAAGGCGAGCTTGATGAAGCGATTGTGCTTTTGATTCTTGTCTGCAACCTGATTCATTTGAATTACCCCTCCGGTTGAACATCGAACGGCACGAACAACAACGGTAGACAGCGGTGCGGATCGTGCACCGCCGATTTCTGTCGCATGCGTGCGGATGGCACGGACGCGACAGGGCCTTTCGCCCGATCCGGAAAGGTGTTGTTTCTCCGGGGGCGAAATTCGGAAAATGCGGTAGCGAGAGGGCTGCGTCGCGATACGGCGCAGTCGCGCGGACTGGGCGCGGGCGGGATTGCTAGAGCAACAGTTTCGTTGTCCTGCTCATTTGATTCGATCCTTCGGCCCGCTGCCGGATGGCAGTCGTCCAATGAAATGCATCGGGATGTCGCATGGCCGGCGCGCGAACGATACGGCCGGCGGCTGGCACTTCGGTGCGGCGGAAACGAAAAAAACGTGGAGCGGAAGCGATTGCGCAGTGAGCAATTTGTCAGATTGCTTGCATCGGACGGTATCAAGAACGAAAGCGGGGTGTCAAACTTTTTTTGGTTATATGAAACAAATTTAAAGCGAATAAATGCAATGTTTTTGAAAATATTGGCAGTAATTTGTAATATTCGGCGCCAACGAAGAAAGTAATGCTGAATGCGGTTCGCCGATCGTTTCCGGTTCGATGCGTAATTGGTGCGACTGCGTCGACCGTGTTCGAGGCGCGACTCGAATCGCCGAGGCGAGATATCGAAGCCGAGCTCGGCAGTGAATGGGTCGCGCCTTTCGTCGACCGGTACGGAATCGGGCAGCCCGATCCGGGCCGGATCGCTTTCTCTTTCTATCGGCTGCTCGACGAGTTTTTCTGATTCATCGGGTGGTCACGGGCGGCGCGCGAAACGGTTTTTCTGTCCCGCGCGTCGCCGTGGTCGATGCGGTTGCAGCCGCGACAAACCCGGCCGCACGGCACCGCTCGACTCACCGTCAACCCGCGCCCGTCTACCACCCGAGCCCGAGGCTCTTCTGCACCGACACGTAGTCCTTGATCAGTTCGGCCTGCCCGGCAATCACGTTCTGTTGCGCGGAAAGCGCTTCGCGCTGCGTATCGAGCAGGTCGATCATCGATGCGACGCCCGCGCGATAGCGTTCATCCATCAGCGATCGCGAATGCACGGCGGAGGTTTGAACCCTGGTGAGCGCAACGACGTGCTCGCGCTGGTGTCCGTAGCGCTGCAATGCCGTATTGGCATCCTGCAACGCACCGAGCACCGCCTTCTGATAGTTCGCTTCCGCTTCGTCGCGCGATGCTTCGGCCGCGCGCACCGCGCCACGCGTGCGCCCGAAGTCGAGAATGTTCCATTGCAGATACGGCGCGCCGACCCACGTGAAGTTCTGCTTGCGGAGCAGGTGGCCCGGGTCCGTCGCGCTGAAGCCGAGATCGCCGAGCAGCGTCACCTTCGGGAAGTAGTCGGCGACATGCTCGCCGATCTGCGCATTGCTCGATGCGAGCCGGCGCTCGGCCGCGCGAATGTCGGGGCGCTGCTTCAGCAGCGTGGCCGGATCGCCGATCGCGACGCTGCCGGGCAGCGTCGGCAGCGGCGCGGCCGGTGTCGTCAGCGCCGCGTCGAGCGCACCCGGCGCGCGCCCCGTCAGGATCGCGAGCCGGTCGAGCGATTCCGTCACCTGCGCGTCGAGCGGGATCAGCGAGGCTCGCGTGTTCTCGACCTGTGTCGTCAGGCGTTCGATGTCGGCATCGGCCGCGACGCCGCGCGCGCGGCGCTGCTGCGTGAGTTCAAGCATCTTCTGTTGCAACTCGGCGGTGCGTCGCGACAGCGCAAGCCGCTGCTGCTGGTCGCGGAGGTCGACATACGCGTTCGCGACTTCTGCCGCGATCGACACCTGCGTGTCGGCGAGATCGGCGTCGACGGCTTCCGCTTGCGCGGACGCGGCTTCGACCGCCCGGCGCGTACCGCCGAACAGGTCGATTTCCCAGGTTGCGTCGAAGCCTGCCGAATAGAGCTGCAGCGGACCCGAGCCGCCCAGCGACGGCGATGCACTGCCCGACTGGTTCGAGCCGTTCGACGGCAGCAGCGAACCGAGCGCGCTGATATCCGGCTCGCGCATGCGGATGGCGGCGACGGTGGCGGACGATTTCGGCAACTGCGCCGCGCGCTGTTGCGAGAGCTGCGCGCGCGATGCGCGCAAGCGTGCCTGCGCAGCGTGCAGATCGGGGTTGTACGCGAGCGCCGCAGTGATGAGGTCGTCGAGCTGGCGATCGTTGAGCGCATGCCACCACGCGCTCGGCGCGGGCGCGGCGGTGTCGACACCGGAGGCCGGCGCGCGCACGAAGATCGGCGCATCCGGTGCGGCAGGCGCGCCGCGGTAGTCGGGGCCGACCGTGCAGCCGGCGAGCAGGCACGCGGCCGTACACAGCGTGAGCACGGGGCGGCGGGGCAGGAAGAAGGGTTTCATCGCGTAAGACGGTTCAGTGGCCGGACGACATCGGCTGCGGCCCGCGCGGCGTTCTCAGCAGCAGCGCGAGCGGCACGCAGGCGAGCAGTGCAAGGCCCAGCAGATAGAAGGTTTCGGAATAGGTCATCACGACGGCCTGGACCTGGATCTGCTGCGCCAGCTGTCCGAGCGCGCGCATGTTCGAATACGCGAGATCGCCGGTGTGTGCGAACCAGTTGGCCGCGTAGGCGGACAGCCGGTCCTGCCCGATCAGCGAGTTCGCCGTCACCGATTCGCGCAGCGCGGCCGTATGGAAGGTCGTGCGCCGGTCGATCACGGTGCCGATGATCGCGAGCCCGATCGAGCCGCCGAGGTTGCGTGCCATGTTGTAGAGCCCGGCTGCATCGCCGGAGTCTTCGCGTGCGACGGCCGCCATCGATGCCTGGTTGAGCGGCATCATCGCGAGCATCTGCGCGACGCCGCGAATCAGTTGCGACCAGACGAAGTCGTGGCCGACGCTCTGCGCGGTCAGGCTGATGTCGAGCATGCAGCTCAGGCAGAACAGCAGCAGCCCGGAGATCACGAGGATGCGGAAATCGACCTTGCCGAGCAGGCGCGGCAGGATCGGCATCACGAGAAAGGCCGGCAGCCCCGACAGCAGCATGATTGCGCCCGCCTGTTCCGCGTTGTAGCCGGCGACGATCGCGAGGAACTGCGGCAGCAGGTAGGACACGCCGTACAGGCCGGCACCGACCGCGGACACGATCACGATCACGCTCGCATAGCGCGGGTTGCGCATCAGCGACAGCCGCATGATCGGCCGCTTCGCGAAGCGTTGCGACAGCGCGATCAGGATCATCCCGGCGAGCGACACCAGGCTCAACGTGACGATCATCTGCGATTCGAACCAGCGTTCGCGCTGGCCTTCCTCGAGCACGACGGTGAGCGAGCTCAGCCCGATCGCGAGGCCGGCGATCCCGAGCCAGTCGGCGTTGAAGAACGTGCTCCATTGCGGACGGTCGGACGGCAGCCCGAACCACAGCAGCCCCATCAACAGCACGCACACCGGCAGGTTCAGGAAAAAGCACCAGCTCCAGTTCACGTTTTCCGCGAGCCAGCCGCCGAGCACCGGGCCGAACAGCGGCCCGAGGAGCACGATCAGGCCGAACAGCGTCATGCCGACCGGCAACTGAGACAGCGGCAGCCGCGTGCGGATGATGGTCTGCGCGGTCGGGATCAGCGCGCCGCCGGTGAAGCCCTGGCCGATCCGGCCGGCGATCATCATCGGCAGCGAATGCGACCAGCCGCACATCATCGAGAACGCGATGAACAGCGCGGAATTCGTCAGCAGGAAATTGCGCAGCCCGAACACGCGCGTGAGCCACGCGGCGAGCGGGATCATCACGATCTCCGACATCAGGTAGCCGGTCGAGATCCACGTGCCTTCGGTGCCGGTCGCGCCGATTTCACCCTGGATCTGCGGCAGCGCGGAATTCGTGATCGAGATGTCGAGCGTCGCCATCAGCGCGCCGAGCGCGCCGGCCGCGACCGCGATCCAGTCGGTCACGCTCGCACGGCCTTCATGCGGCGGCGCGGGCATCGTGGCGGACGGTTCAGCCATGATGCGACTCGTCGCGGGCCGAGCGTGTATCGACGTCGACCGTCACCGACAGCCCCGGCAGCAGCATGCGCTGCGCGCGGGCGTTCGCGGCGAGGCGGATGCGCACCGGCACGCGCTGGACGATCTTCGTGAAGTTGCCGGTCGCATTCTCGGGCGGCAGGAGGGCGAACTGCGCGCCGGTGCCGGGTGCGAAGCTGTCGACGACGCCGGACAGCGCACCGTCCGGCAATGCGTCGACGTGCAGTTCGACCGGCTGGCCGATACGCATGTTGCCGATCTGCGTCTCCTTGAAGTTCGCGACGAGGTAGATCGAATCGACGGGCACCACGGTCAGCAGGCGCGTGCCGGGCTGCACGTATTGACCGACGCGCACCGTGCGATCGCCGACGCGGCCGGCGAGGGTGCTGCGCACGATCGTGTTGTCGAGGTCGAGCTGCGCCTGTGCGGCACTGGCCTGCGCGGCTTCGAGCTGCGCGCGCGCCTGCTGGAGCTGGGCGGTGAACGACGCGATCTGCGTGCGTGCGGCCGCGATCGCCGCATTGTTCGCGGCGAGCGTCGCGACCGCCTGATCGCGCGTGCTCTTCAGGTCTGCCACACGTTCGTGCGTCTCCGCACCGGTCGCCGCGAGCGGCGCATAACGCGCGTATTCGTCGCCGGCGTGCTGCGCATTGATCCGCGACACCTTCGCCTGCGCGTCGGCCTGTTCGAGATTCGCACGCTGCTGGCTGATGTCGGCCTCGGCGCGAGCGATATCCGCGCGGCGTGCATCTACGGTCGCAAGCGATTGCGCGAGTGCAACCTGGTACTGGCGGACGTCGAGTCGCACGAGCGGATCGCCGGCCTTCACGGCCTGATTGTCGCGGACGTACACATCGGTCACGTAGCCGGCGACCTTCGGCGCGGCAGTCATGCTGTCCGCCTGCAGGTACGCGTCGTTGGTACTTTCGATGAAACGGCCGACCGTCCACCAGCGGCCGAGCCAGACGGCGCCGCCGATCGCCGCGAGCACGGCGACGACGAGCAGGATGCGCCGTTTCGATCCGTTTCCGGATTTGCCTCCCGAGCCGCTTCCGTTTCGCGGTGTTGTTCCGTTTTCCTGACGATCTGCTTGCTGTGGCGGGTCTTGCGGCGTCGACATTCCGGTGTCCAATTTATTCCAAGTGGAAGAATTATTCCAGTTGATAAAATTGTGTCAAGTAGAATATCGATCGATCGAATGACGGGGAAGGCATGAACGAAGCGAAGAAGCTGCGCCGGACGTCGGCGGGCGGCTACGCCCGCGGCGACGAAACGCGCCAGCGGATCATCGAGGCGGCGATCGAACTGTTCGGCGAGCGCGGGTTCGCGGGTGCATCGACACGCGAGATCGCCGCGATGGCCGGCGTGAACGCGCCGGCGCTCCAGTATTACTTCGAGAACAAGGAGGGCGTGTACCGCGCGTGCGTCGAGGCGATCGCGGAGAACGGCAGGGAAGTGTTCGCACCGTCGGTCGGCCATGCGAGGGCGATGCTCGATGCGGACGCGGACGTCGACGTGCTGATCGACGCGTTCATCGGGCTGCTGCGCGCGCTGTCGGACCGGATGTTCACCGCGCCGAAGACGATGAACCAGCGGATGTTCTTCGCACGCGAGCAAGGCGGCCAGGAGCCGGCGAGCGCGAGCGAGATCCTGATGAAGCGCATGCGCAAGCCGCTCAACGACGTGAGCGCCGAACTGATCGGCCGTATCTCGGGCCGGCCGGCCAACGATCCCGTCACCCGATTGCGCGCGCTGAGCCTGTTCGGGCAGATCACGGTGTTCCACATCGCGCAGCGTTCGGCGCTGCAGTTGCTCGAATGGGAGGCGTTCGAGGGCGAGCGCGCGGCATTGCTGATCGACACGATCGCCGACCAGACACGCGTGCTGCTCGAGCAATGGCATGCGCAGCGCGACGTATCGGCTGCCGATCCGGAAGCCGGCGCGAAGCGCGGGCAGGGCGCGGCGGCGAAACGTGCGGCCAAGGCGAAGGCGGGGGCATCGGCGCCCGCCGCGACAAGCGCGCGGCGCGTGAACAAGCCCGCCTCGCGTTGAGCGCAGGGCGGCATCGCCCCAGGCCGGTCAACCCGGCTTGCGCCCCGGTTCGGCGGGCGACGGCGGCCGGGCCGGTTCTGCAGCATGGCCGTTGCCGCTGTTGTCACCGTCGCCGCCATTGTCGCCATTGCCGCCGTTTTGGCCTTCGACGACAGGCCGCGATCCGTCCGCATAGGCGACGACGCTGCGCTGCGGATTGGCGATCCGGATGTCGCGTTCGCGGAACGTCTCCGCGATCCGCCGGTTGAATTCACGCTGCACGCTCCAGCGCGTCGCGTCCGTGCATTGCATCTGTCCGGACAGCGCGAGTGCCGCGCCGTCGACCTGGTCGATCCCCCAGTAGCTGAAGTCCGACAGGATGCCGTCGCGGTATTTCGGATCGTCGCGCAACGCCGCGCCGATCTCCTTCAGGGTCGCGATCGCGCGATCGATATCCTCGCCGTAGGCAATACTGATCTTGACTGCGGCGTTGCCGAGCCCGCGATTCGTGTTGTTGACGGTCGTCACGGAGCTGAACGGGATCGTGTACAGCGACCCGTCGCCCGCGCGCAGCCGCACGGTGCGGATCGACAGGTACTCGACCGTACCCGACACGCCGGCGAGCGTGACCCAGTCGCCGACCTGCATCGCGTTTTCCATCAGCAGGAAGATCCCGGTGATGAAATCCTGCACGAGCTTCTGCGAACCGAAGCCGAGCGCGACACCGAAGATGCTCGCGCCGGCAAGCAGCGGGCCGACGTTCACACCGAGCTGGCTGAGGCCCGTCAGCACGACGACGAGCGCGATCATCACGAACAGCAGCGAGCGCAACATCGGCAGCAGCGTGCGCAGTCGCGCCGCGCGCACGAGATTGCCTTCGCGCGTCCACCGTTGAAGGCGGCGCTCGATCGCGATGTTCGCGGCTTCCCACACGAGGAGCGCGACGATGGCCGCGATCGCGATCGTCACCAGCGCCGACGCGAGGCGGTGGCCGATGGTGCCGGTTTCGAACGCGCGGAAGATCGGCACGCCCCAGATCTGCAGCAGCAACACGACGGTCACGATGCCGATCGCGCCCGACACGATCTGGCGCAGCAGCGGGTAGTAGCGGTACGCGTGCAGGTGGACGAGCGTGCGGTCTTCGTCCCGGCCCTGGAACAGCCGCGCGAGCGCGCCGAACACGACGATCGAGACCATCCGCATGCCGATCATCACGGCGATCGAGCGACCGCCGAGCGTGATCAGCACGCGATAGCCGTTGTGGACGTCGAGCGCCCACACGAACCACAGCGCCATCACGATGAATACCGACACGGGGGCCCACGCGTCCGCGAGCGCATTCGCGACCATCTCGAAGGACGCACGGTCGTCGCCGGCCGCGCGAATCCGCGCGGCGACCGGCTGGCGGCACCGCAGGATCAGCGCCGACACCATCAGGTGCCCGACGAGCGCGACGGCTTTCAGCAGGGCGACATGACCGGCCTCGCTGAGCCCGAAGCTCGCGGCGATCTCGACAGCGGCCGTGCAGGCGCCGACCACGATCACGATCCGCGCGATCGAGCGTTGCGCGAAATCGGCCCACGCATCGCTGATGTGCAGCAACCGCAATTGCCGCGCATCGGGCTGGAAGAACAGCCGGCTGACGATCGTGACGAGCCGGCAGATCACGTAGATGTCGATCAGCGCTTCGAGCGCGGATTCGATCGGAGTGCCCGTCTCTCCGATCGCGGACATCGTCAGGCTCGCGACACCGACGAACACGAGCAGCGGCACGGCCCGCAACGCAAGGCTGACGAGCGCGCGCGGCATCCGGTGCAGCAGCGTGGTGTGGCGGCGCGCGTGGCCTCGGCCTGGTGACGACGCGGGGGCGGTGTCGGGTGCATTGGCGGGATCGGCGGGATCGGCGGGATCGGCGGCGTCGGGTTTGGCGGGGGTGTCCGGCGGTGCGTCGTCGTCATCGGGCGTGGCGGAGTCCGGCGCGGTGCGGCGCGACGTGTCGGCACGCCGTGCGGCCACCGCGGCCAGCGCGCGTCGCAACAGCCGCTTTGCCAACCATTCGACGAAGAGCGCGGGCACGAGCACGGCGACGATGATCCAGAACGCGTGCGCGAGATCCGCGCGCTCGTCGGCTCGCACCAGCCTGTCATGCCACCAGCTTCCGACCGAGCCGACATCGAGCAGTGAGTGCAGCGACTCCTTCAGCGCGCCGCCGATTTCGGTGGCCCAGCGCGATCCCTGCCGGACGAGCATCGACGCGAGCCCGTTCGACGTGAGCGCGCCCGGGGCCGCGGCAGCCGATGCGCCGCTGGCCGCCGCCGCATTGCTTGCAACGACCGCGGGTGCGCTCAGCGCGCCGACGGCCGCGATCGCACGCAGCGTCGTTTCGACCTGCGCACGATCGCGGGGATTTTCGAGCACGTCGAGTGCCTGCCGAGCCTGTTGCGGCGTCAGCGCGGGCGCGGTGCCGGAAGCGGCCGACGCGGCGGCCGGGGCGGGAGCGGCCGCGTGAGCGGCCGTGACGACGGTGGCAAGCAGCCAGCCGAGGAGGATATGTCGCATGGAGTGGGCATGCGGGCGCGCATCGGCGCGCGGCCCGCCGGGCTGAACGATGGACGGGAAGTTAACATGATCGCGCCCGGAACCGAATAGTTCCGTCGACGATCATTCGAATCGGGCATGCACGACGCGGCACGGCCGTTCGCGGCGCGTTTCCGCAGTCATGTGGCTGACGCAGGGAAGGTGAGGCGACTCGATTGCCGGCGTGTAAGGCGCGCGTAATGCCCGCTTGCAGGCAACGGCGAGCGCCGCGCGCGTCGCGCCGAATTCATCCGGAATCCTGCCAAATCACGCTTCCCCGTCGTGAAAAACCGGCAGGACGTGTTCCGCGATTTCTTCGATGACGTCGCGCACGGGCCGGTCGGAGCCCGGATTCAGCGTGACGTGATGCGTGCCTGCCGCGCGCATGTTCCGCAGGATGTCGATCAATGCGCGGCGTCCGGTTGCATAACCGAGCGGCAATGCGATGGCCGGCGCATCGGGATCCGCGACGAGGTCGACGCGCATCGACACGCCGAACGCGCGAAAGGCCGGCGACGCGAGCCTTTCAACCGCCGCGCGCCACATCGAATAGCGTGCGCGTTGCGTGTCCGGATCGCGGTGATACGTCATCCAGCCGATCGAGTGACGCGCGATCCAGTCGACGCTTTGCCCGCCCGAGCCGACCGCCAGCATCGGCACCGCGTCGGCGCCGCGAGGCAGCAGCGTGAAGTCGGGCGCATCGGGCGGCGCCTCGTCGGGCAGCACGCGCGATGGCACGCCGAGCGCGGCCGCGACGACGTCCCAGTGCGCGCGGTACCGGTCGCGGCGCGTTTCCGCGTCGACACCGAACGCCGCATATTCGGGCGGCCGGTCGCCGGAGCCGAGCCCGAGGATGAAGCGTCCGCCCGACAGCGTCGCGACCGACAGCGCGCCTTTCGCGATATGCAGCGGATGGCGCAGCGGCAGCACGATCGCGCCGCTGGCGAGTGCAATCCGGCGCGTGCGTGACGCCAGTGCGCCGAGCAGGACCCACGGGTCGAGGTGGCCGACCGGGTCGGGATAGTCGGCGCTGTTCAGCGGCACGTCGCGAATCCACAGCGCGCGAAAGCCGAGCGTGTCGGCCAGCGCCGCGAGTTCGAGTTGCTCGTCGAAGTCGGCGACGACATGGCCGGTGCGAAGCAGCGGCAACGTGAGGCCGATCGACAGCTGCCCGGCCGAAAAGACGCGATGCGCGACGTCGGGGCGGGCAGGGGCGGGCGTGGTCATGTCGGGTCCTTGGAGGCGGGGCAAAGCGGGCGCGACGTTGCGTGTCCGAATGCTAGCGTGTTTGCGCGCCGGCTGCGCGGCACGGCATGCGCAGCGCCCGATCGGGCGTGAGCGGTGACGTCGAGGCAACAGGAGCCATGCGGGCGGCACGCCGGGCATAATCGGTGCTTTCGATCATTGGGAACGGCGAATCCGGATGAATACGCTTCAACACGCGGCGATCGGTCTGGCGGCGAGCGCGATGTTTTTCACGGTTGCGTTCGACGCGCGCGCGGACGATGCGCAGCGCACCGCTATCTGCAAGACCGCCGAGGAAACGGGCTACACGGCCGACATCCGCAATTGCCTGCGGCTGAAATACGACGAGGCCGACCGACGGTTGAATGCCGTCTACAAGACGAAGATGGCGAGCCTGGATGCACAGGGCAAGGCGCGGTTGCGCGACGACGAGCGCCGCTGGCTAAAGACGCGGGATGCCGCCTGCGCCGAATCGCGGCAGCCCGATGCAGGCGGTACGCTCGGACTCGTGGAGGTTGACAGTTGCTTCGTCGGCGAAACCGAACGTCGCGTCAAGGTCATCGAGGCCTTTCGTTGAGGTGTCGCGCCGGCCCCCGCGTTATGCCACCCGCAGCGTCGTGCCGCACAGCGTGAGGCCGAGGCGCGACGCCACGCGCTGTGACGCGCGGTTGTCGCTGTCGGTGCTGTAGAACAGCGTGCGGGTTCGAAGCGACGGCAGCCGCGACCACGCGGCGGTCACGGCTGCCGCGAGGCCGCGCCCCCGGAACGCAGGGGCCGTCGCGAGACCGAGTTCGGCACCGACTTCGGACAGTCGCGCGGCGAATGCGACCGATGCGACTTCTCCGTCGACGACGGCCGCGCACCACGGCGCCCACAGATCGGCGGCGCCTTTAAACCCCATCGAGAACAGGCCTTCGGGCATCCCGCGCGTCGACAGTGCGTGCAGCAGATGCCGGTCCGCGTCGCTGTCGCCGTCGATCAGCTCGACGTGTGCGTCGGTGTCGAAACCGAGTGCGTGCGGCAGCGCGTAGACGAGGCCGATGTTCCAGTTCAGAACGGGGGCGAGCAGCGCCAGATAGCGTTCGAGATGCGCGGGCTGGGTGAAGTCCGCCGACGGCGTTTCGCTGTCGGCCAGCCGCGCCAGTTCTTCTGCGACAGGAAAGGGCACGTCGGCGCGTACGCCCGCCAGGTTGCGTTCCGCGCATCTGCCGAGCCAGAAGCGGGGCCCGGGCGAGCAGTCGGGATCGTTCTCCCGTTCGATCCGGCGATCCGGATGCAGCCGGAACAGCGTCCGGTAGTCGATATCCAGCCAGTCGTGTGAGTCAGGCATAGGTCGGGCAGGGGGCTCCCGTCAGGTGGCGGCGAGTTGCGCGAAGCAGGCCGGGGTGGGCCCGCGCGTCCGTTCGTGCGTATGCGGCACTGTGGGGCGATTGTAAGCCGGTCGGCAGTCGCGCGCAGATGCAACGACGCGACATCGATGCGGGACGTGCCGGCGCGGCATGACGGCATGACGACATCGCGGCATGCCCGGCCGAGGGTCGCCGATCCGGCACGCGTTTCAGTTTCGAAACGTTCGCGCTGCTTGCCGGTGCGCGATTCGCCGCGATGGCCCCGCTGTGGCCCGCGCGGCCTTGCGGCGTGAAGCATGGTGCGCTCCTTGCATATCTGTACGGGCCGTGAGCGCGGTCGCGGACGCAGTCGGTCCGGCGATCGCTTCAGTGGGTCGGACGTATCGGAGACGGGGACAAGAGAATGAAAACAGACCGAATCGCAACATGTCGTGTTGCAAACATGAATCGCCGACCTGCCTGGGTACTCGCTTCGCCGTTGATCGAGGCGACGTGAGCGCGCGGCTTTCCGTTCCATCCGAGCAATCGGGTTTGTTCTGAACGACGACGTGCAGGTGTGACGCACGAGGCCGACTGGTGCCGGTCGGCCGTCGGGGACGAACTTCGACCAGCCGTGGATGGCCCGGCCCGGAACCCGGATCGTCATGCTGGCGCGCGCAACGCGAGTCGTCGCGCGGCGCGGGCGTTCGTGCGCCGTGTATCGCGCCGGCGCGACGGGCCCGAACCGGATCGCACCGGATCGCACCCGAAAGCCGGCCGCGCGTCGATGTGTCCGGCACCGCGGAATACATGCAGTCCAGGGGAAGCGTTCGCCGGCCGCGGCATGGCGGGCGCCGCGAAATTGTGCTGTCAGTTGATCCACTACCCCGATGGATCAATTGTTGAAGCGCCCATCGCCGAGTGGCTGATGGGCGTCTTTTTTTGTGCGCCGGTTTGCGACGCGGGCCATCGGCCCGATCGCGCGGCGTTCTGTATCATGTGCTGGCGTGCCTGGCTGCCCGTGCGGGCGCACGGCTTGCCGGCGCGCCCGATCACGCGTTGCCAACATGAACGACACAGCCCTGCACGACCCCTCAACCGCCGGCATCGATCCGGCCGCACTCGATGCGCTGCAGACGTTCGTCGAACGTCATCCGCGCCTGCTGGTACTGACCGGCGCGGGCATCAGCACCGACTCCGGCATTCCCGGCTATCGCGACCGCAACGGCCAGTGGATGCGCTCGCCGCCGATTCAGCTCCATGAATTCCTCGGCTCCGATGCCGCGCGGCGGCGTTACTGGGCGCGCAGCATGATCGGCTGGCCCGTCGTCGGCCGCGCGCGGCCGAACGGATCGCACGTCGCGCTCGCGCGGCTCGGCGGCGCGGGGCGGATCGAGCGTCTCGTCACGCAGAACGTCGACGGCCTGCACCAGCGCGCGGGCAGCGGCGACGTGATCGAGCTGCACGGCGGCATCGACGGCGTCACGTGTCTCGACTGCGGCGCGCATCATGCGCGCGCGACGATCCAGGTCATGCTCGAGGCCGACAATCCCGAGCTGCTGGGCGCGCAGGCCGAGCCTGCCGCAGACGGCGACGCGCATCTCGAATGGGCGGCGCTCGACACGTTCCGCATCCCGGCGTGCCCCGCGTGCGGCGGGCTGCTGAAGCCGGCGGTCGTGTTCTTCGGCGAAAACGTGCCGCGCGAGCGCGTGGCGCTCGCGTCGCAGGCACTCGATGCGGCCGATGCGCTGCTCGTCGTCGGCTCGTCGCTGATGGTGTATTCCGGCTACCGTTTCTGCGTGTGGGCGCAGGCGCAGCACAAGCCGGTCGCCGCGCTCAATCTCGGCCATACGCGCGCCGATCCGATCCTGACGCTGAAGGTCGAGGCGCGCTGCGCACCCGCGCTCGACGCGCTCACCGCGCGGCTGGGCCTCGCGGGCCACGCACCGGAGCACGCATCGTGACCGATCCGACCGCTTCGCCCGATCCGTCCGCGCGGCTGTCGGCGCCGGCAGCCGAACGCAATCGCGGGCCGATCCTCGACGTCTTGCGCCGCGTGTTGCCGGCGAGCGGCCGCGTGCTCGAAATCGCGAGCGGCACGGGCCAGCACGTCGTCCACTTCGCACAGGCGCTGCCGGGCCTGCACTGGCAACCGAGCGATCCCGATGCGCAGGCGCGCCGCTCGATCGCCGCGTGGGTTGCCCATGCGGGCCTCGCGAACGTGGCCGGGCCGCTGGCGTTCGACGTGCGCGACGCGTCGTGGCCGGTCGACGCGCTCGACGCGATCGTCTGCATCAACATGATCCACATCTCGCCCTGGGCCTGCACCGACGCGCTGTTCGCGGGCGCGTCGCGCCTGCTGCGGCCGGGCGGCGTGCTGTTCCTGTACGGGCCGTATCGCCGCGAGGGCCGGCACACGGCGCCGTCGAACGAGGCATTCGACCTGCAACTGCGCAGCCGCGACCCGTCGTGGGGCGTGCGCGATCTCGAAACCGTCGTCGCGCTCGGCCTCGATCGCGGGCTCGACTGCATCGAGGTGGTCGAGATGCCGGCGAACAACCTGAGTGTCGTGTTCCGGCGGCTGCCGCACGCGGAGCAGTGACACGCAAGCGCGCATCGCCGCCGGGTTTCCACTATCCTTTCGCCTGTGCGCGCGACCCGGTTCGGGTCGCGCCCCGTTTTTTCCGGAGAATTGACTAATGGGCAAACAAGCAATCGGTGTGATCGGGCTCGCGGTGATGGGCCGCAATCTCGCACTCAATATCGAGAGCCGCGGTTACGCGGTGTCTGTGTACAACCGCAGCCGCGAGAAAACCGACGAACTGATCGCCGAATTCCCCGGCCGCAACCTGGTGCCGACCTATACGCTCGAGGAATTCGTCGCGTCGCTCGAAACGCCGCGCCGGATCCTGATGATGGTGAAGGCCGGCGAAGCGACCGATGCGACGATCGCATCGCTCAAGCCGCTGCTCGAGAAGGGCGATGTGCTGATCGACGGCGGCAACACGCATTTCACCGACACGATCCGCCGCAACCAGGAACTCGCGCAATCGGGCCTGCACTTCATCGGCACCGGCGTGTCGGGCGGCGAAGAGGGCGCGCTGCGCGGCCCGTCGATCATGCCTGGCGGCCAGCGTGACGCGTACGACCTCGTCGAGCCGATCCTCAAGCAGATCGCCGCGAAGGCGCCGTCGGACGGCGAGCCGTGCGTCGCGTACATGGGCCCGGACGGTGCGGGCCACTACGTGAAGATGGTCCACAACGGCATCGAATACGGCGACATGCAGCTGATCGCCGAAAGCTACTCGGTGCTGAAGGACGTCGCTGGCCTGACCAACGACGAACTCGGCGCGGTGTACACCGAATGGAACCAGGGCGAACTCGACAGCTACCTGATCGAGATCACGTCGAAGATCTTCGGCAAGAAGGACGAAGAGACCGGCAAGCACCTCGTCGACGTGATCCTCGATCGCGCCGCGCAGAAGGGCACCGGCAAGTGGACGAGCCAGAACGCGCTGGATCTCGGCGTGCCGCTGCCGCTCATTACCGAGTCGGTGTTCGCGCGCGTGCTGTCGTCGCTGAAGACCGAGCGTGTCGCGGCCAGCAAGATCCTGTCGGGCCCGGCCGCCGCGCCGTTCGACGGCGATCGCGCCGCGTTCGTCGAAGCGGTGCGCCGCGCGCTTTACCTGAGCAAGGTGATCTCGTACGCGCAGGGCTTCGCGCAACTGCGCACGGCATCCGAAGAATACGGCTGGAACCTCGATCTCGGGACGATCGCGAAGATCTTCCGCGCGGGCTGCATCATCCGCGCGCGCTTCCTGCAGAAGATCACGGACGCGTACGCGAAGGATCCGGCGCTCGCGAACCTGCTGCTCGATCCGTACTTCAAGGACATCGCCGCGAATTACCAGGCGTCGCTGCGCGACGTCGTGGTGGCCGCGGTGAAGGCAGGCGTGCCGGTACCGGCGTTCGCGTCGGCCGTCGCGTACTTCGACAGCTATCGTTCGGAGCGGCTGCCGGCAAACCTCGTGCAGGCGCAGCGAGACTTCTTCGGCGCGCACACGTTCGAGCGCACCGACAAGCCGGGCAGCTTCCACGCGAACTGGTCCTGACCGGCTGGCGGGGGCGGCATTGTTGCGAAAATCTATTCTTTGAATAGGGTTTTTCTATCCCGGATGCAGGCATTGTTGGCTCCGGGGAAACAGTGTTTTCGTTCTTTCATGGTTTTCCCTAGGTGTTCCCGGGACTAAACTCTGTTCCATCGCTGCAGACATGGTGTGTGCGGCGGAGCAAAAAAATCCCGGAGGTAATCATGAAATCGCTGATCGCAACGTTCGCCGCAGCTGCCGTTCTCGCCGTTCCCGCCGTCTCGTTCGCCCAACAGAATGCGCCCGTCACCCGTGCACAGGTGAAGGCCGACCTGGTCGCCGTCCAGCAGGCCGGCTACAAGCTGGGCAGCGACCGTACGAACTACCCGGAAAGCATTCAGGCCGCTGAAGCCCGCCTGAACCCGCAACAGAACGTTGCCGCTGCCGACACGACCGGCTATGGCGCACAACCGGCTGCCGCACAAGAATCCGGCGCACCGGCCAAGGCCAAGACCGGCTGGCAAGTCAAGCGCATCGCTGACGACGCGCCGATCTACAAGGGTCGTTAATGCGGGTTCGGTCGGTGCGGCCGCGTTGGCGGCCCGATCCGTCCCCTGAAGTACGAACAGCCCGTCGTTCCGGATAGCGGAACGACGGGCTGTTTTCATTGGTGGCGCGCGTATCGCGCCGACCGTCGGTTCAGTGCAGCGGGCGCCTGCCGCGCCCGATATCCCGGAACAGCGCTTCCGCCGGTTCCAGCACCTGCAGCCACGTTTCGTCGTAGCCGCTCAGCGTGTCGAGCGCGTCGCGCAGCCGCTCGATCGCGAGGACCGGCAGCTCGACGCTGTGGCGCGTGGCGCCGGTCATGTGCGCGACGCTCGCCAGCTGGACGAGCGCATCGGCCGCCTCGGCGACGTCGGTCGCGAACAGCAGGTGCCGGTTGAGCAATTCGACCAGGCCGCTGGAACCGGAGAAATCGTCGGCGTTGTGCTGCACGGAAAGAAACGTCGCGTTGTTCATTGTCATGCTCCTCGTTGTCGTTGGGTCGCGCAGTGCATCACCGAGTATAGGTGGCGATCGCGGGGGAGAATGTGACGGGATCGATACGGCAGGCGCGGGTGGCGAGGCGTGCGGAAGATCCGCGGCAAGCCCGCCCGGCGGGGCTCGCAGGTGGCCGGCACGCTGCTGCGGCACCGCAAGATTGTTGCCGGATCAGGCATCGGGCGCGGCCTTGACCGCCACAAATGGTATCTTTGCCGATCGGAGCGGCGCGAAAAAGGGGCCGGTGAGCCCATCGCGCCGATGTTCCGCTGTGGAAACTGACGGCCGCGAGAGCGGTCGGATACTGATTGGTCCGGCCGTCCGGCCGGACATCGTGCGTCGCGCGCCGGGGGGCGGTGGGCGGCGCAACGACGCAAATCCGGGAGGACCCTTGAGAGAAACTATTCCCATCCACGATGCGCCGACGCGCTGGCTGCCGCAGGCGGCACTCGTTGCCGCGGCCATCGCGCTGACGGGTTGCACGATGACGCCGTGGACCGACAGCTGGCAGCCGGCGCGCCAGTCGGCACCCACGTCGGCCGCGACGCCGGGCGTGATCGCCGGCTATTACCGCGTGAATCCGGGCGATACGCTCGCGGGCGTCGCGAACGCGTACGGGCAGCGCGTGCAGGACGTGGCCGGCTGGAACCACATGGCGCCGACCGATGCCGTGTATCCCGGGCAGGTGCTGCGCGTCGCGCCGCCGCCTGCGCAAACGTCGCTCGGGCAGCCGCCCTCGGCGGCCGCGCAGCCGGGCTCGCTCGCCTGGCCGGCCACCGGTGTCGTGGCGACGCCGTTCACGGCCGGCAGGACGCGCGGCATCGTGATCGCCGCGTCCGGCCCCGACCATTCGGTGCGGGCCGCGGCGGCCGGACGCGTGGTTTATGCGGGGTCCGGCGTCAAGGCCTACGGCCCGCTCGTGATCCTGAAGCATGAGAACGGGCTCATCACGGCCTACGGGCACAACGGCAAACTGCTGGTCAACGAAGGCGACGCGGTGCGCCAGGGCCAGCCGGTCGCCGAAATGGGCACCGACGCGAGCGGCCGTTCGACGTTCGAGTTCGAAGTGCGCCAGAACGGCAAGGTCGTCGATCCGATCAACTTCCTGCCGCGCAACGGCGGCTGACGGCCCGCCTCGCCCCGTGTGCGCCGGGCGGCGCACACGTTCAGGCGTTTCCCGCCTTCATCCTTTCCCGAGCGTCACCGCGCCCGACTGTCTCGCGTGATTGCCGAGCCAGCGAATGCCCAGTGCGAGCGCCGCGGCGCCGATTGCGATCAGCGAACACTGGATCGCGACCGGCAGGTAGCCATGCGGCCGCGGATCGACGAACGGGTAGGGATACCAGTTCTCCAGCGCGCCGCGCACGAGCGTATAGCCGAGATAGACGACCGGAAAGGCGAGCCACGCGAACGCGCTGCGCCGCGGGATCGGCAGGCGCGGCTCCACGTACAGCCAGTCGCACAGCACGACGAGCGGCACGATCCGGTGCAGTACCCAGTTGTTGAATGCCGGCGTGACGTGGCGCAGCGCATCGAGCCGCGCGAGCAGGATCTCGTAGACGATCGCGGTGATCAGGACGTACAGCACCGCGGCGCCGCGCATCGATTCGTAGCGAGCCGAGCCGGGGCGGGCGATGCGCCAGAGCCCGGCGGCGAGCATCGCGGCCGCGTAGAGGCTGCTCAGTTGCGTGAAGTAGCTGAGAAAGTTGCCGAGCTCGAATGCAGGCATGCCCCAGTAGCCGGCGATGCTGTGCAACGTCGTCGACACCGCGAGCAACGCGGCGGTCAGCCGATAGGCCGCAACGAAGAACGCCTTGCTCATGATGCGCGCGCAACGTCGACACCAAAGCTTCATCGTGCCACAGCCGTTTACGGGCGCGATGCGGATTTTCCATATGACGGCCCGCGCGGCGCGTGCGTTGACGATTCGTCCGATATTTGACCTCGCCGCACAAAACCGGACGCGCGTGCGGCTACAATCGTGGCAGCTTTGCCGGGCTGCCGTGCCGATTGCGGCATGCGCTCATCCCCGCATACAACACGAGACGAAGCATGAGAAACATCCTCGCGAAACAGACGCGCTACAGCTCGCCCGCGATCTTCTTCCACTGGGCCGTGTTCGCGCTGGTGGCGCTGGCCTACCTGGCCATCGAGATCCGCGGGCCGAAAGGCAGCGACAGCCGGGTGTTCTGGATGAACGTGCACCTCACCGCGGGCACGCTCGTGCTCGTGCTGTCGGTGCTGCGCGTTCTGTGGCGAGTCGTCAGCCGCGTGCCCGAGGCCATTCCGCAAACGGCGCTGCTGCGCTGGCTCTCGAAGCTCGCGCATCTCGCGCTCTACGTATTCATCATCGCGCAGCCGCTGCTCGGCATCATGATGATCAACCTGGGCGGAAAGCCGGTGTCGCTCGACTGGCTCGGCGTGTCGTTCACGCTGTTCGGCCCCGACAAGGCGCTGCGGCCGACGATCAAGGAAGCGCACGAGCTGATCGGCAACGCGTTCTATTTCGTGATCGGATTGCACGCGCTGGCCGCGCTCTACCATCATTTCATCCGGCGCGACGACGTACTGCGGCGCATGGCGCCCTGAACGGCACGTTCGTTCCGGAAGCATGCAGCAGGCGGGGGCGCATGGTTGTGTTGACAACCATGCGCCCCCGGTTCGTTTACCGCCATCCGCGCTGGTCAGCGCGTTAAACATTCTGTAACATCTCGGCTGTTTTTACATTCCGCTTACTCTGCGCCGCGCATGCTGCACCGACATCGTCACCTGACCGCCTGGCTTGGCGTGCTCGCGATCTGGTTCGCGATCGCGGCGCCGCTGGTGTCGCAGTGGCGCGTCGCGCAGGCGGCCACGCCCGACGCAATTGTCTGCAGTGCAGAGCATGGCGCGCATCGGTCACCCGATGCAGGCCGCATGCACGATCACGCGCTGCATCTCGATGCGTGCGGCTACTGCGGTTTCTTCGCGCACAGTCCCGCGATCGGCGGGCCCGCCGCCGCGGCACTCGCTGCCGTTCCCGTCGTTTCCGTCTCCGCCGTCGCGCCGCCTGCCGTCGCGGCGCGCACCGACCGCTATCCGCGCGCGTACCCGCGCGCACCGCCCGAGCGCGCCTGACGCGCTGTTTTCCGTTCTTTTCACCGCCGATATCCGTGCGGCCCGTCGAGGCCGTGCGGAGGGCGTCACTCGGGCTTTCGATCATGACCATTTTCCAGTTGCGTGCGCCGCGGGCGTCGCGCAATGCCTGTGCGCGGCGCATGCCGCGCGTGCTGAAACTCACCGTTCCCGCGCTCGCAGCCGGCGCACTGGCCGCGAGCGCCGCGGCAGCCGAAACGGCGCGCGCGGCCAGTGCGCCGGCCGACGATACGGCCGTGCCGCTGCCGACCATCGAAGTCGTCGCATCGCCGCTGACGACGCCGCTCGTCGTCGTCACGGATCCGAAGACCCCGCGCCAGCCGCTGCCCGCCAGCGACGGCGCGGATTACCTGAAGACGATCCCCGGCTTCACGTCGATCCGCAGCGGCGGTACCAACGGCGACCTCGTGCTGCGCGGGATGTTCGGCTCGCGGCTGAACATCCTGGCGAACGGGATGTCGACGCTCGGAGCATGCCCGGGCCGGATGGATGCGCCGACGTCGTATATCGCACCGGAAAGCTATGACAAGGTCACCGTCCTGAAGGGGCCGCAGACCGTGCTGTACGGCCCCGGCGCATCGGCCGGCACCGTGCTGTTCGAGCGCGTGACACCGCGATTCGACAAGCCCGGCATGCGCTTCGAGGGCAGCCTGGTCGGCGGGTCGTTCGGCCGCAACGACCAGAACGTCGACGTGACGGCCGGCACGCCGGATGTCTATGGCCGCGTGACCGCGAACCACGCGCATTCGCAGGACTACAAGGACGGCAACGGCAACACGGTGCCGTCTCAGTGGGACAAATGGAACGCCGATGCGGCGCTCGGCTGGACGCCGGACGACCACACGCGCGTCGAGCTGACCGCCGGCACCGGCGACGGTTATGCGCGCTACGCGGGGCGCGGAATGGACGGCGCGCATTTCCGCCGCGAGACGTTCGGCCTGTCGTTCGACAAGAAGCACATCGGCGACGTGCTCGACCGGATCGAGGCGCGCGTGTACTACAACGAAGCCGATCACGTGATGGACAACTACACGTTGCGGCAACCCGACCCGACCAGCAGCATGCCGATGCGGATGGCGTCGGAAGTGCGGCGTCGCACGGTCGGCGCGCGCGCAGCCGCGACGTTCCGTTTCGCCGGCGACTTCAAGCTCGTGACGGGCGTGGATGCGCAATCGAACCGGCTCGATTCGCGCTCGGCGATGGGGCGGCAGAACTACGGCGACCAGCCGTGGGATGCGCAGGCGACGATGTGGAACGCAGGCGTGTTCGGCGAACTGACGTGGTACGCGAGCGAAGTGTCGCGCGTGATCGGCGGCGTCCGTGTCGACTATGCGAGCGCACGCGACAAGCGCCCGACGACGAGCGGCATGATGAAGAGCAAGCCGAATCCGACCTTCGACGACGATCGCACGCGCGTGCTGCCGAGCGGCTTCATCCGCTACGAACGCGATCTCGCCTCGCTGCCCGTCACGTGGTACGCGGGGATCGGCCATACGGAGCGTTATCCCGATTACTGGGAGCTGTTCTCCGCGAAGCGCGGGCCGGCCGGTTCGGTCAACGCGTTTTCGGCGGTGCAGCCGGAGAAGACTACGCAGCTCGACATCGGCGCGCAATACAGGAGCGACCGGCTCGATGCATGGGTGTCGGCCTACGCGGGCTACGTGCAGGACTTCATCCTGTTCAACTATTCGGCCGGCATGATGGGCCCGACCACGCAGGCGACCAACGTCAATGCGCAGATCATGGGCGGCGAGGCGGGCGTGTCGTGGCGGCCGGTTGCGCCGCTGCGCGTCGAGACGTCGCTCGCGTATGCGTGGGGGCGCAACGTCGCAAGCGGCGATCCGCTGCCGCAGATGCCGCCGCTCGAGGCACGCATCGGGCTCGAATACACGCGTGGTGCGTGGTCGGCAGGGGGCCTGTGGCGCATCGTTGCGCCGCAGCATCGTTATGCCCTGAACGAGGGCAACGTGGTCGGCAAGGACTTCGGCCCGAGTGCCGGATTCGGCGTGCTCTCGCTGCATACGCAGTACAACGTGAGCAAGACCGTGCAGGTATCGGTGGGCGTCGACAACGTGCTGAACAAGGCCTATACCGAGCACCTGAACCTCGCCGGCAACGCGGGCTTCGGCTATCCGGCGAACTCGCCGGTGATGGAGCCGGGCCGGACCGCCTGGGTGCGCGTGAGCGCGAAGCTGTAACGCGTCGCGGGTGTGCGTTGCAGCATGCGCACGCATGAACGCGGCCCCGCCTGAACGGGCGGGGCGCGTCAACCGATTAGAGAACCGTGTCTAGTCAGGGCGCAAACGTTCACGAGTCGTGATTCACTCCCGCATTCGACGCACACGGTGCACGCGACGTTCGCGATGCATCGTGTGTGTCGATCCGGCTTCATTCGCACCGGCAGCACAATAATCAGGAGAACATGCATGGCCAGGACGATGCGTTCCAGGGTGGTGGCAGGGGCAGTGGCATGCGCGATGAGCATCGCGCCGTTCGCGGGGACGACCGCGGTGATGACGCTCGCGACGACGCACGCGGCAATGGCGGCGACCGCGCCCGCCGATGGCTACGCGGCGACGCGTTACCCGATCATCCTCGTGCACGGGCTCTCGGGCACCGACAAGTTCGCCGGCGTGCTCGAGTATTGGTACGGCATCCAGGAGGACCTGCAGCAGAACGGTGCGACCGTCTACGTCGCGAACCTGTCGGGTTTCCAGAGCGACGACGGCCCGAACGGGCGCGGCGAACAGTTGCTCGCTTACGTGAAGACGGTGCTCGCGGCCACGGGTGCGACCAAGGTGAATCTCGTCGGCCACAGCCAGGGCGGCCTCTCGTCGCGCTATGTTGCTGCCGTCGCGCCCGATCTCGTTGCGTCGGTGACGACGATCGGCACGCCGCATCGCGGCTCCGAATTCGCCGACTTCGTGCAGAACGTGCTGGCGTACGATCCGACCGGGCTTTCGTCATCGGTGATCGCCGCGTTCGTCAATGTGTTCGGGATCCTGACGAGCAGCAGCCACAACACCAACCAGGATGCGCTCGCCGCACTGCAGACGCTGACCACCGCACGGGCCGCCACGTACAACCAGAACTATCCGAGCGCGGGCCTGGGTGCGCCGGGCAGTTGCCAGACCGGCGCGCCGACCGAAACCGTCGGCGGCAACACGCACCTTCTGTATTCGTGGGCCGGCACGGCGATCCAGCCGACGCTCTCCGTGTTCGGCGTCACGGGTGCGACGGACACGAGCACCCTTCCGCTCGTCGATCCGGCGAACGTGCTCGACCTGTCGACGCTCGCGCTGTTCGGCACCGGAACGGTGATGATCAACCGCGGCTCCGGGCAGAACGACGGGCTCGTGTCGAAGTGCAGTGCGCTGTACGGCAAGGTGCTGAGCACGAGCTACAAGTGGAACCACCTCGACGAGATCAACCAGCTGCTCGGCGTGCGCGGCGCGTATGCGGAAGATCCGGTCGCGGTGATCCGCACGCATGCGAACCGGCTGAAGCTGGCGGGCGTGTAATCGATGACGGCACGAGGAGGAAGCACGCCGCTGGCGCGCCGCGCCGTGGTCTATGGCGTCGTGGGGCTGGCGGCGATTGCCGGCGTGGCGATGTGGAGCGGCGCGGGCCGGCATGGCGGGACGGGCGCATCCGGCGAGCCGCCGGATGCGTCGGCGGCACGCGGGCCGGCTGCCGCACCGCCGCCGGCCGCCGTGCCGGCAAGCACGGGCCTGCCGCCGTCGCTCGCCGGCTCCAGCGCGCCCCGCTTGCCGCTCGATGCCGGCGGCCATCTCGCGAAGGCGCGCGCGGTGCGGGATTTCTTCGACTACTGCCTGACCGCGCAGAGCGACCTGAGTGCGGCCGGGCTCGATGCGTTCGTCGTGCGCGAGATTGCCGCGCAGCTCGACGGTACCGTTGCGCAGGCCGAGGCGCTCGACGTGTGGCACCGGTATCGCGCGTATCTCGACGCACTCGCGAAACTGCGCGATGCCGGCGCGGTCGACAAGTCGGACCTGGGGGCATTGCAGCTCGCGCTCGACCAGCGCGCGTCGATCGCGTACCGCACGCTCGGCGACTGGAGCCAGCCGTTCTTCGGTGCGGAGCAATGGCGGCAGCGCTACGACCTCGCGCGGCTGAAGATCGCGCGAGACCCCGCGCTGACGGATGCGCAGAAGGCCGAACGGCTCGCGGCGCTCGAACAGCAGATGCCGGCCGACGAACGCGCCGCGCAGCAGCGCGTCGACCAGCAGCGGGCGGCGATCGACCAGATCGCGCAATTGCAGAAGAGCGGGGCGACGCCCGACGCGATGCGCGCACAACTGACGCAGACGCTGGGCCCCGAAGCGGCCGCGCGCGTCGCGCAGATGCAGCAGGACGACGCATCGTGGCAGAGCCGCTACGCGGACTACGCGGCGCAGCGTGCGCAGATCGAGTCGGCCGGCCTGTCGCCGCAGGATCGCGACGCGCAGATCGCCGCGCTGCGGCAGCGCGTGTTCACGAAGCCCGGCGAAGCCGTGCGCGCGGCTTCGCTCGATCGCGGGGCCGGCAGCACGCAGTGACACGGGCGGCGCGGCGCATGACGGTCGTTATGCCGCGCGCGTGAGATCGCGAGGCAGGTGTTGCTCGATGGTATTCGCGAGCGTGTCGAACGCCGGCCGGATGCCTTCGTGCGCGACGCACGCATAACCGAGCAACAGGCCGCGCCGCGCGGTGTCGACGCTGCTGTAGTAGCTGGTGAGCGGGCGCACGATCACGCCCGCATCGAACGCGCTCTGCGTGACCGCGCGGTCGTCGCAGGCGTCGGGCAGGCCGAGCACGAGATGCAGGCCGGCCTCGTCGCCCATCACGGGCAGCGCGTCGCCGAAGCGCGCGCGGATCGCGTCGATCATCAGCTGCCGGCGCTCGCCGTACAGCGTGCGCATCCGTCTGACGTGCGAAGTCAGGTGGCCGTCCATGATGAATTCGGCGAGCACGGCCTGCTGCATCAACTGGCCCTCGCGATACAGCTCCGACAACCCGGTGCGGAACGTGTCGACCAGATGCTCGGGCACGACCATGTAGCCCATCCGCAGCCCCGGGAACAGCATCTTGCCGAGACTGCCGACGTAGATCACGCGGCCGCCGTCGTCGAGCCCCTGCAGCGACGCGAGCGGGCGGCTGCCGTAGCGGAACTCGCTGTCGTAGTCGTCCTCGATGATCCAGCAGCGGTGCTGTCGCGCGTATTCGAGCAGCATCCGGCGCCGTGCGAGGCTCATCACCATCCCGAGCGGGTACTGGTGCGACGGCGTGACGAGCACGAGCCGGGGCGGATGCTGCATGTCGCTGGCGCGTGGGTCGAGGCCTTCCTGGTCGACCGGCACCGGCGTCAGCGTGAGGCCCGCCGCCTGCAATACGCTTCGCACACCCCAGTAGCACGGTTCCTCGACCCACGCGCGATCGCCGATGTCGGAGAGCAGCCGCACCGCGAGATCGATCGACTGATGGATGCCCGTCGTGATGATCACCTGGTCCGGCGAGCACTTGACCGAGCGCGCGACGCGCAGGTAATCGGCGAGCGCGCGCCGCAACGGCCGGTAGCCGCCGCCCGGCGCATAGGTCAGCAGCTCGGGGTTCGCTTCCTTCCACAGCCGCGCCTGCAGGCGGCTCCACGTCCGGCTCGGGAACTCCGACACGTCCGGCACGCCCGGCATGAACGCACCCCATTGGCGTCGCGATACCCCCGCATGCTCGATCAGTTGCCGGCCGCGCATCGACAGGCCGCCCTGCGCGTCCGGCTGCGGCGTCGCATCGGCGCTCGACGGCGGCGGCGCGGCGCCCGGCACGTGGATCGCGGCGGCATCCGGCCGCGTGTCGGCCACATAGGTGCCGCTGCCGGTCGTCGTCAGCACATAGCCTTCGGCGGTCAGCTGGTCGTACACGTGCAGCACGGTATTGCGCGCGATCGACAGGTCGGCCGCGAGCGTGCGGGAACTCGGCAGCTTCGTTCCTGGCCCCAATTCTCCGGTCAGGATGGCCTGCTGCATCCACTGCAGCAACTGCCGGTACATCGGCTCGGGCGAGTTGCGGTCGAGACGGGCGGAGAGCCAGTCGGCGAGGATCACGGTATCCAAAGTGGTCCTACTAGTAATATTGAAATGGTTCCCTATTGTAGAACCGTGGGCGCCGTATAGTGGCTCGCATCTCAAAATCAATTGTCGCGAAGCAAGGGGACAGCCACGATGAAGTCCGATGATGTGATCGTCAGCTTTCGCGGCGTGCGGAAGACCTACGACGGCGAAACGCTGGTCGTCAAATCGCTCGACCTCGATATCCACCGCGGGGAATTCCTGACGCTGCTCGGGCCGTCGGGCTCCGGCAAGACGACCTGCCTGATGATGCTGGCCGGCTTCGAATTCCCGACCGGCGGCGAGATCCGCCTCGACGGCGAACTGCTGAACAACGTGCCGCCGCACAAGCGCAACATCGGCATGGTGTTCCAGAACTACGCGCTGTTTCCGCACCTGACGGTCGAGCAGAACGTCGCGTATCCGCTGACCGTGCGCAAGCTGCCGGCCGCGGAGCGTGCCGAACGCGTCGCGCATGCGCTGAAGATGGTGCAGATGGAGCGCTTCGCGAAACGTTACCCGGCGCAACTGTCGGGCGGCCAGCAGCAGCGCATCGCGCTGGCGCGCGCGCTCGTGTTCGAGCCGAAGCTGGTGCTGATGGACGAGCCGCTCGGCGCGCTCGACAAGCAGCTGCGCGAGCACATGCAGTACGAACTGAAGGCGCTGCACGAAAAGCTCGGCGTGACCTTCGTGTACGTGACGCACGACCAGGGCGAGGCGCTGACGATGTCCGATCGCGTCGCCGTGTTCGACAAGGGCATCGTGCAGCAGCTCGACACCGTCGACCGCCTGTACGAATCGCCGTGCAACGAATTCGTCGCGAACTTCATCGGCGACAGCAACCGGCTGCGCGGCACCATCGCGCGCGTCGACGGCGAATTCTGCGAATTCCGGCTCGACGACGGCACGCAGCTCGTCGGCCGCCGCATCGGCGATGCGGCCGAGGGCGCGCCGGCCGTCGCGTGCATCCGCCCCGAGCGCATGAGCCTCGCCGCGCACGACGCGAACGGGCACGCGAACGGCGCGGCCGCCAACCGGTTGAGCGGCGAGGCGCGCAGCCTCATCTATTTCGGCGATCACGTGCGCATGCGCTGCGCGCTGCCGGGCCAGGACGAGTGCTTCGTGAAGGTGCCGCTCGGCACCGGCGCGCTCGACGCGTTCTCGCCCGGCGCACCGGTCGCGCTCGCGTTCGCACCCGAACACCTGCGCGTGTTCGCCTGAGCAGGGTTTTCCCGGTTTTCCGCTGTACGTCGTCAACAACAACTGCCCACTTCCACCACGAGAGGAGAGGAACCACCATGAACCGAGCAAGCATTACCGCGCGTCGTACCGCGCTGGCACTCGCGCTCGCCGTCGTCGGCGTATCGGCATCGGCTGCCGAACTCACGGTCGTCAACTTCGGCGGCGCGAACGGCGACGCGCAGAAGGCCGCGTTCAACCAGCCGTTCGAGAAGGCGACCGGCAACAAGGTCACCGCCGTCGAATACAACGGCGAGCAGGCGAAAGTGAAGGCGATGGTCGAGGCGAAGCACGTCAACTGGGACGTGGTCGAAGTCGAGTCGGGCGACCTGAATCGCGGCTGCGACGAAGGGCTGTACGAGAAGCTCGACTGGTCGAAGATCGCGAAGAAGTCCGACCTGATTCCGGAATCGCCGCAGGTGTGCGGCGTGGGCTTCTTCGTGTGGTCGACGGCGCTGTCGTACAACGCGGACAAGCTGAAGTCGGCCCCGACCGGCTGGGCCGATTTCTGGAACGTGAAGAAATTCCCCGGCAAGCGCGGCATGCGCAAGGGTGCGCGCTACAACCTCGAATTCGCGCTGATGGCCGACGGCGTCGCGCCGAAGGACGTCTACAAGGTGCTCGGCACGAAGGCCGGCCAGGACCGCGCGTTCAAGAAGCTCGACGAGCTGAAGCCGTATATCCAGTGGTGGGAAGCGGGCGCGCAGCCGCCGCAGTTCCTCGTCGCCGGCGACGTCGTGATGTCGACCGCGTACAACGGCCGCATCGACGCCGCGCAGAAGGAAGGCAAGAACCTGAAGGTCGTGTGGAACGGCAGCATCTACGACCTCGACTACTGGGCGATTCCGAAGGGCTCGCCGAACAAGGCGCTGGCCGAGCAGTACATCGCGTACACGCTGACGCCGAAGCCGCAGCAAGGCTATGCGCAGCACATCGCGTACGGCCCCGCGAACATCGCGGCGATCAAGTCGCTCGACGCGAAGACGCTCGCGAACCTGCCGAACTCGCCGGCCAACGGCAAGAACGCCGTGCTGGAAGACATCGGCTTCTGGACCGACCACAGCGACGAGCTCGAGCAGCGTTTCGCCGCATGGGCGACGAAGTAACCGGTCAGGCATCCTGAAGGTGCCCTGATGCAACCTGCCGCGCGGCGCGTCGATCGCGTCGCGCGGCCTTCCGCCGGAACGTGCCCGGCCGGAGAGAAACGTTGAATACGATGACGATCGCGTCTTCCTCGCCGTCGACCGCCGCGCTCAAGCGCGAGCTGAAGGCCGCCGAGGCCCGCAAGCGCACGATGGCGTTGCTGCTGGTCGCGCCGCTCGCGATTTTCCTGCTGCTGATCTTCGTCGTGCCGATCGGCACGCTGCTCACGCGCGCGGTGCAGAACCCGGAGATCGCGACCGCGTTGCCGAATACGGTCGCCGCGCTGTCGGGCTGGGACCGCAAGGCACCACCGGCCGACGCCGCGTATGTCGCGCTCGCGGCCGACATGACGAATGTGGCCGACAGCGAGGCGATGGGCGCACTCGCGCGGCGCCTGAACACTGAGATTCCCGGTTATCGCTCGCTCGTCGCGAAGACGGCGCGCGCGATGCCGCTGAAAGGCGACAACGATGCGGCACTGACGCCCGCGCAGACGCGCGCGAAACTGATCGACCTCGATGCGCGCTGGGGCGACGTCGCGTACTGGCAGTCGATCGCGAAGAACGGCAGCACCGTGTCGCCGTTCTACCTGCTCGCCGCGCTCGACCACAAGCAGGACGGCTTCGGCCACATCGTGCAGGCCGATCCGGACCAGTCGATCTATCTGGCGATCTTCGGCCGCACGTTCGTGATCGGCGTTGCCGTCACGCTGTTCGCGCTGCTGCTCGGCTATCCGCTCGCGTACTGGATCTCGACGCTGTCGGAGCGCCGCGCGAACCTCGTGATGATCCTCGTGCTGATTCCGTTCTGGACGTCGGTGCTGGTGCGCGTCGCCGCGTGGATCGTGCTGCTGCAGAGCGAAGGGCTCATCAACACGGCGCTGATCGGCAGCGGGCTGATCTCGCATCCGCTGACGCTGCTGTTCAACCGCGTCGGCGTGTACATCTCGATGACGCACATCCTGCTGCCGTTCATGATCCTGCCGCTCTACAGCGTGATGAAGTCGATTCCGCCGACCTACCAGCGCGCAGCCGTGTCGCTCGGCAGCCATCCGTTCGCCGCGTTCTGGCGCGTGTACGTGCCGCAGACCTACCCGGGCGTCGGCGCGGGCGCGCTGCTGGTGTTCATCCTCGCGATCGGCTACTACATCACGCCCGCGCTGCTCGGCGGGCCGAACGACCAGATGGTCAGCTACTACGTCGCGTACTTCACGAACGTGACGATCAACTGGGGCATGGCGTGCGCGCTCGGCGGGCTGCTGCTCGCGGCGACGCTGGTGCTGTACGCGGTGTACGGGCGCTTCACGCGCACGAACGTGAGCCTCGGCTGAGCGCCGCGCACAACGAAACGGGAAGGGGAATCCGACCATGAAACTCGCCAGGCCGCTGTTCGCGCCGCACATGTCGTTCGTCGAGCGCGCGTGGTACGTCGCGCTGCGCGTGCTCGTCGTGCTGACGCTGCTGTACCTGATCCTGCCGGTGCTCGCGATCGTGCCGCTGTCGTTTTCGTCGAGCACGTTCCTCGTCTATCCGATTCCGGGCTTCTCGATGCGCTGGTACGAGAACCTGATCGCGTCGGACGAGTGGCGGATGGCCGCGAAGAACAGCTTCATCGTCGCGCCGTCGGCCACCGTCGTCGCGACGGTGCTCGGCACGCTCGCCGCGATCGGTCTCACGAAGGCCGACTTCCGCGGCAAGGGGCTGCTGATGGCCGTGCTGCTGTCGCCGATGATCGTGCCGGTCGTCGTGGTCGGCGTCGGCATGTATCTGTTCTTCGCGCCGCTCGGGCTCGCGAACACCTACACGGGGCTGATCGCCGCGCACGCGGCGCTTGGCGTGCCGTTCGTCGTGACGACGGTCGCGGCGACGCTGCAGGGCTTCAACCAGAACCTCGTGCGCGCGAGCCTGTCGCTCGGCGCGAATCCGGTGTCGACCTTCTTCCGCGTGACGCTGCCGGTGATCGCACCGGGCGTGATGTCGGGCGCGCTGTTCGCGTTCGCGACGTCGTTCGACGAAGTCGTCGTCACGCTGTTCCTCGCCGGCGCCGACCAGACCACGCTGCCGCGCCAGATGTTCACGGGCATCCGTGAGAACATCAGCCCGACGATCGCCGCGCTTGCCACGATCCTGATCATCTTCTCGACGAGCCTGCTGCTTGCGCTCGAATGGCTGCGCGGACGCAATGCGCGGCGCGCGGTGAGCTGAGCGGGCGGGCTTGCCCCCGGCACCCGAGTCGCCACGTGTCATGCGTGGTCGCGCATTGCTTTCATTTCGCTGACTGACGAGGCGGCCGCCTGCACGTTCGATGCGGCTCTGCAACAATACGGGGCGCGGCGGCGCGCGTTCCGTGCGGTGCGACCGGAACGCCGCCGCGAGTCCAATCCGCGACGCGGCGCAACGCGTCGCTCGTCAGCCGAGCCGTCATCTTGTCCGAATTCGCTACCCCCGCCGGCGCGCATGAGCCGGCCGTCAACTGGCGCGCGATGTCCGCCGTGCTGCTGGCCGTCGCGCTCGCGACGCTCGACACCGCGATCGCGAACACCGCGCTGCCCGCGATCGCCGCCGACCTGCATGCATCGCCGGCCGCGTCCGTATGGATCATCAACGCATACCAGCTCGCGATGGTCGCGACGCTGCTGCCGTTCGCGTCGCTCGGCGACATCGTCGGCCACAAGCGCGTGTATATCGCCGGGCTCGCGGTGTTCACGCTCGCGTCGCTCGGCTGCTCGCTCGCGTCGACGCTGCCGATGCTGACGGCCGCGCGGATCGTGCAGGGCTTCGGCGCGAGCGCGATCATGAGCGTCAACGTCGCGCTGATCCGCGGCCTGTTCCCCGCGCACCGGCTCGGGCGCGGCGTCGGCTTCAACGCGCTCGTCGTCGGCGTGTCGTTCGCGGTGGGGCCGACCATCGCGTCGCTGATCCTGTCGGTCGCCGCGTGGCCGTGGCTGTTCGCGGTGAACGTACCGCTCGGCGTGTTCGCGCTGGCCGTGGCGATTCCGTCGCTGCCGCAGACGGCGCGCGGCAAGCACGTATTCGATCCGGTCGCCGCATTGTTCAACGTGATCACGTTCGCGTCGCTGATCTTCGCGCTCGGCGAATTCGCGCAGCGTGGGCCGCTTTCGATCGTGTTCGCGTCGGCCGCGGTCGCGCTCGCATTCGGCTGGCTGCTGATTCGCCGTCAGGCCGGGCACCCGGCGCCGATGCTGCCGGTCGACCTGTTTCGCCGGCCGGTGTTCACGCTGTCCGCGCTGACCGCCGTGTGCGCGTTCGCCGCGCAGGGGCTCGCGTTCGTGTCGCTGCCGTTCTATTTCGAAACCGTCCTGCATCGCAACGCGGTCGAGACGGGGTTCCTGATGACACCGTGGTCGGCGATCGTCGCGCTCGCCGCGCCGATCGCGGGGCGCTTGTCGGACCGTTATCCGCCGGGGCTGCTCGGCGCGATCGGTCTTGCGTTGCTGAGCGCGGGCATGGTGTCGCTCGCCGCATTGCCGGCGGCGCCGGGCGTGATCGACATCGGCTGGCGGATGATGCTGTGCGGTGCGGGCTTCGGCTTCTTCCAGTCGCCGAACCTGAAGGCGCTGATGTCGAGCGCGCCGCCCGAGCGCAGCGGCGGCGCGAGCGGGATCATCGCGACCGCGCGGCTGATCGGGCAGGCGACCGGTGCTGCGCTCGTCGCGCTGTCGTTCGGGATCGCAGGGCGCCACGGGCCGACGCTTGCTTTGATGCTCGGTGCGGGGTTCGCCGGGGCGGCGAGTGTCGCGAGCGGGTTGCGGCTCTTTGCGCCGTCGCATCGGGCCGGCGTGGCGGCGGCGACCACCGAGCGCGTGAGCGAGCGCGCGGCGGAATAGGCAAGGGCAAGTCACGAGCCGGTGCGCGGCAACCTGCCGCCGCGCACCGGCCTTCAGGCTTCGCTCAGAACCCGCCCGACTTGATCAGCTGGTTGAGGTTCGCGATGTTCAGGCTGCCGAAGCCGGTCGTGTAATCCCAGCCGGTGCCTGCGTTGTAGCCATACCCCTGATAGCCGTTGTTCCCCGACACGACGTCGTAGCGCACGAGCGACGGACGCGACGGAATGTCCGCATAGAAATTGCCGGCCGGGAAGCCGAGGCCCGTGCCGTTCGCCGCGAGCAGGCGTGCCCAGAGGCCCGTGAAGATCGGCGCGGCGAGGCTCGTGCCGCCGATCTGCTGCAACTGGCCGTAGTTGTAGATGTACGCGCCGGTGCTTTGCGCGGCGTCGAACGACACGTCCGGCAACTGGCGGTTGCTGCCCGACTGCCACGACGGTGCGGGCAGGATCGTGCTGACGCCGCCGCCCGTCGCCCACAGCTTGCCGTTGCCGTCGAGCCCTTCGTTCCACACCGTCTCGTTCGAGAACGCACCCGATGACGTCGTATAAAGCGTCGTGCCGCCGATCGCGAGCACGTGCGGCGACGAAGCCGGCCACGACACCGTGTAGTTCGAGCCGTCCGGATAGCCGCGGTTGTTGCACTCGTACACGCCTTCGTCGCCCGACGACACCGAGAAGGTCTGGCCTTGCGCCGCTGCCGTCGTGAAGATCTGTTCCTCGGCGTCGAGCGTGCCGTCCGCGTTTGCGTCGGTTTCGCACCAGCCGAGCGACACGTTGATCACCTTCGCGGTGTTGTCCGACACCGCGCGGTTGAACGCCTGCGTGAGCCCCGTGTTGCCGCTGGCGTTGAGGTCCGCCATGTAGAACACGAGCTTGCCGACCTGGCCGCCCGCCGAGCCGACGATCGACTGGCTGTCGAGATCCCATTCGCCCTGGCCGTCCTGGTCGTCGGTGTAGCTGCCGCCCGAGCCGTTGGTCTTGACGGTCTGCGTCGAGACCGTGCCGTAACCGTTGCTCGACGTGAACTGCTTCAGGTCCTGCAGCGTCTGCGACACGCCGCCGATCGTGATGATGCCGACGGTGACACCGGCTGCGGTCGGCACGCCGGTCGCGTTGTAGAGGCTCGGGAATTCCTTCGGATAGTGGCCGGTCGCCGTGCCGGCCGCGAGCGCCTGCGGCTTCGACACGTTGCCGATGCGCAGCAGCGGCCGCGCGTGTGCGACGCTCTGCAGCCCGAGCACCGAGCCGACCACATCGCCGAGCGCGCGCGGCACCTGCGCGGTCGACGTGTTGGCGAAGCCCGAGCGGCCCGCGTATTCGAAGTGCACGAGCGACGTGTTGAATGCGGTCTTCACGGTGCCGGCCGTGCCGCGTGCGGACACCAGCAACCGGTTCGGTGCGACCTCGACGTTCACGAAGCCGCTCTTGTGCAGATAGTCGACGACCGACTTCACCTGCGCATCGGTCGGCGCGTAGTTGGCGAGGAACTGCTCGTGCGTGAGGTACTGGCGGTAATGCGCGCTGCCGGGCCGGTTCACGTCGCGCGCCAGTTGCTTGAGCTGCGCGGCATTGCGCAGCTTCAGGCTGACGACAACGTCGGTCGTTTCGCCGGCCGCGAGTTCGAGCGACGGCGCCGCACTGCGCGCCATCAACTGCGGGCCGGTCAGAAAGGCCTTCGTATGGGTATCGACCCAGTCCGTCGCCGCATGCGCCGCAGCGGCAGCGAACACGAGGGGTGCCACGCACGCGAGGCGGCGGGGCGACGGCAGGGGCAGGGCAAACCAGGCGTTCCTTTTCATCGGGAGTCCTTTTTAGGAGAGACGACGTTGCTGGAGCCCTCGACCCTTGTGGGGTCGCGAGCGGTGACGAGCGTAGGGCGTCGCTACCGTTCAGGTAGCTGCCAGTTTCCATAGCTGTCAGTTCTGACATCGGGGTGTGGGCGTGCACGCGCAGCGTCGTACGCGCAGGCGATCGTGGGCGTGGCGAACGGAACCGGTTCGCGGCACGACGGCGCGGCAAAGCGCGACGTTCGCACGCACGAGTCGCTCGTCGCCGCGCCGGAACGTGCGCGATCGCGGAGTGGATCGACGCGTGAACGCGTGGCATGCGACCGGTCGTTGCCGCATGCCGCGTCGCACTATGTGGTCAAACGAAGCGATGCGGCAGGAACGGATTCGCGCGTGCACAAGAAAGGGGCCGGCCGAACGCAAACGTTTCCCGAACTGTGGAACAGCGCGTCGGGCAGTCTTGCAGGCGGCTTTCGGATCGCGTGTCGCCCATGCGGATTAGAGGAAACGCTCGAATCCGGGGCGCGCGTGCGCGCCGGTGGGTGAGCGGCAGAACCGCGCCGGATTGCACGACGCGGCTCGTGAAATTCCGCCTTGACGCGCATCGATCGGCGGCTATCCTTCAATCCATAACCAGCGAGTTATGAATTTTGAACGACATGCAGAACACACACGACATGCTTTTCAGAACCCTTGCCGATCCCACCCGCCGCGCGCTGTTCGAGCGGCTGTGCGCGGACGGCGAGCTGACGGTTGCCGCGCTGACGGCCCATGCGGGTGTGTCGCAGCCGGCCGTGTCGAAGCATCTCGGTGTCCTGAAGCAGGCCGGGCTCGTGAACGACCGTCACGAAGGCCGGCAGACGCACTACAGCGCACAGCCGCAAGCGCTGGCCCCGCTGATCGACTGGACGAGCCAGATGGCAGGTTTCTGGCAGAACCGGTTCGATGCCCTCGAAGATCTTCTGAAAAGGATCGACCAGTAATGAACCAGACCACCACCGAAACGCGTTCCGTCGTCGTCGACCGCGAACTGCCTCATCCGCCGGAGAAGATCTGGCGCGCGCTCACGCAACCGCACCTGATCGAGGCGTGGCTGATGAAGAGCGACTTCGAACCCGTCGCGGGCCGCGCCTTCAGCTTCCGCGCCGACTGGGGCTCGGTCGACTGCACGGTGCTGACGATCGAGCCGCCGCGCGTGCTGTCCTACACGTGGGCCGCGTACGGCCTCGAAAGCGTCGTCACGTGGACGCTCACGCCGACGCTGGCCGGCACGCACCTGCGGATGGAGCAGGTCGGCTTCCGCACGGACCAGGAGCAGGCGTACCGCGGTGCGCAGCACGGCTGGGTGCGGTTCCTCGAGTCGCTCGAACAGGTGCTGGCGCGTCCCGACGAAGGCACGGAGGCCCGCGCATGAACGCAACGGACCTCACGCCGTCGGAGCGCATCGACGCGCTGATCGCCGGCATTGCCGACTGGCGCGGCCCGCTCTTTGCCGACCTCCGTCAGACGATCCTCGCCGTCGACGACAGCATCGTCGAGGATTGGAAGTGGATGGGCAGCCCCGTATGGTCGTGCGACGGGATGATCGCGGTGGCGAACGCGCACAAGGGCAAGGTGAAGCTGACCTTCATGCACGGCGCGCAGTTGCCCGATCCCGACAAGCTGTTCAACGACGGCCTGGACGGCAATGCGCGGCGCGCGATCGACTTCTTCGAAGGCGACCGGCTCGACAAGCGAGCGCTGAAGACCCTCGTGCGCGCGGCGATCGAATACAACCGCACCCACTTGAAGAAGAACGCACGGGGAGCGGGCGCGAAGGCGCGCGGCGACAAGGCGGCGTGACGAGCCTGACAATCGGCAACATTGCGTGACGCGAACAGGCAAAAAAAAGCCCGACACGAGGTCGGGCATCCAAATCGGCCGCAACCGCCCGCGAGGCGGCTGCGGCACCTGCAAAAGCAGGGCGCTTACGCTGCGAGCAGCGAGCGCAGCACGAACGGCAGGATACCGCCGTGCTTGTAGTAGTCGACTTCGATCGGCGTATCGATGCGCAGCAGGACCTGCACGCGCTGCGTTTCGCCGTTCTTGCGGTTGATCACGAGCGTGACGTCCTGCTGCGGCTTGAAGTCGTCGCCGAGGCCTTCGATGTCGAACGTCTCGTCGCCGGTGATGCCGAGCGACTGGACGCTGTCCGAGCCCTTGAACTGCAGCGGCAGCACGCCCATGCCGACCAGGTTCGAGCGGTGGATACGCTCGAAGCTGCGTGCGATCACGGCCTTCACGCCGAGCAGCTGCGTGCCCTTCGCGGCCCAGTCGCGCGACGAGCCCGTGCCGTATTCTTCGCCCGCGAACACGACGGTCGGCGTATCGGCTGCGACGTACTGCATTGCCGCGTCGTAGATCGACTGCTGTTCGCCGCTCGGCTGGTGGATCGTCAGGCCGCCTTCGACGCGCGTGCCGTCCGCCTTCGCCGGGATCATCAGGTTCTTGATCCGGACGTTCGCGAACGTACCGCGCATCATCACGTCGTGGTTGCCGCGGCGCGAGCCGTAGCTGTTGAAGTCGGCCTTCTGCACGCCGTTTTCCTTCAGCCACTTGCCCGCCGGCGAGTCTTCCTTGATCGAGCCTGCCGGGCTGATGTGGTCGGTCGTGACCGAGTCACCGAAGATGCCCAGCGCGCGCGCGCCCTTGACCGTCGGGATCGATGCAGCCGGTTCCATCGAGAAGTCGTTGCCGAAGAACGGCGGCTCGGCGATGTAGGTCGACTTCGGCCAGTCGTAGACCTGGCCCGATTCGCCCTCGATCTTGCTCCAGAGGTCGCCCTTCTTGGTCAGCTTCGAGTAGTTGTCCTCGAACTTCTTCGGATCGAGCGCGAACTTGAGCAGCGCGTGGATTTCGTCGCTCGTCGGCCAGATGTCGCCGAGGTAGATGTCGCGGCCGCCCTTGCCCTTGCCGACCGGCTCGGTCATCAGGTCGCGCGTGATGTTGCCGGCGATCGCGTACGCGACGACGAGCGGCGGCGACGCGAGGAAGTTCGCGCGGATGTTCGGGTGGATACGCGCTTCGAAGTTACGGTTGCCCGACAGCACGGCTGCCGCGACGATGTCGTTCTTCGTGATCGCTTCGTTCAGCTCCGGCGTCAGGTCGCCCGCGTTGCCGATACAGGTCGTGCAGCCATACGCCGCGACTTCGAAACCGAGCTTCGACAGGTAGGGCAGCAGGCCCGTCTTCGTCAGGTACTCGGTGACGATGCGCGATCCCGGCGCGAGCGAGGTCTTGATCTTCGGATCGACCGTGAGGCCGGCCTCGACCGCCTTCTTCGCGAGCAGGCCGGCGGCCAGCAGCACGCTCGGGTTCGACGTGTTCGTGCACGACGTGATCGCGGCGATCAGGATGTCGCCGTTCTTCACGTCGACGCCGTTGCTCGTCGTGTACTGCGTGCCGAGGTCGTCCGCCTTCTTCGCGAAGCCGTTTTCCGCGACCGGCTTCGAGAACAGGTCGGTGAACGTCGACTTGACGTTGCCGATCTCGATGCGGTCCTGCGGGCGCTTCGGGCCGGCCAGCGACGGGGCGACCGTCGTCAGGTCCAGCGTCACGACCTTCGTGTAGTCGATGTCGCCGGCCTTCGGGATGCCGAACAGCTTCTGCGCCTTGAAGTAGTTTTCGAACGCGGCGATTTCCGCCTTCGTGCGGCCCGTGCCTTCGAAGTATTCGATCGTCTTTTCGTCGACCGGGAAGAAGCCCATCGTCGCGCCGTATTCCGGCGCCATGTTGCCGATCGTTGCGCGATCCGGCAGCGACAGCGACTTCGTGCCTTCGCCGAAGAACTCGACGAACTTGCCGACGACCTTCTCCTTGCGCAGCATTTCGGTGATCGTCAGCACCAGGTCGGTGGCCGTCACGCCTTCGCGCAGCTTGCCCTTCAGCTCGACGCCGACGACGTCCGGCGTCAGGAAGTACACCGGCTGGCCGAGCATGCCGGCTTCCGCCTCGATGCCGCCCACGCCCCAGCCGACCACGCCGATGCCGTTGATCATCGTCGTGTGGCTGTCCGTGCCGACGAGGGTGTCCGGGTAGTACACGGTGTCCGCGCCGTCGGCCTTCTTGTGCACGCCGCGCGCCAGGTATTCGAGGTTCACCTGGTGGACGATGCCGACGCCCGGCGGCACGACCTTGAACGTGTCGAATGCCTGCATGCCCCACTTCATGAACTGGTAGCGCTCGTTGTTGCGCTGGAATTCCAGTTTCATGTTCAGGTCGAGCGCGTCCTTCTGGCGGAAGTAGTCGATCTGGACCGAGTGGTCGACGACGAGATCGACCGGGACCAGCGGCTCGATCTTCTTCGGGTTCTTGCCCGTACGCTCCGCGACGCCGCGCATGGCCGCGATGTCGGCGAGCAGCGGCACGCCCGTGAAGTCCTGCAGCACGACGCGCGACACCACGAACGGAATCTCGTCGACGCGCTTCGCGGTCGGCTTCCAGTTCGCGAGCTGCTCGATGTGCTCTTCGGTGATCTTCTTGCCGTCGTAGTTGCGCAGCACGGACTCGAGCACGATACGGATCGACACCGGCAGGCGTTCGATCTTCGTCTTCAGTTCCTTGCCGAGCTGCGGCAGCGAGTAGAACTTGCCTTTGCCGGAACCGCTGTCGAATTCCTTGAGGGTCTTGTGGAGATTGTGGGCCATGGTGATTTTCCTGGGTTTAAGGCTAGGAAACTACGTGTCCTGTAAATGACGGCTATATCACATACAAGTCGACGTACTCATCGACCGGCATCGCTTCGAGCTTTGCCTGGTCCAGCGACACGTCGAGAATCGCTTGTTGCTGCTTTGCCGGGAAGCGGCGGGCAAGGTTGGTCCTGAACTTCTCGACCAGGAGCGGGATGCCTTCCGCACGCCGCCGCCGATGGCCGAGCGGGTATTCGACCGCCACCTCGGCAAGCTTCGACCCGTCCGTGAACTCGATCGTCAGTGCATTCGCGATCGAGCGCTTGTCCGGGTCGTGGTAATCCTTCGTGAACTGCGGATCCTCGACGCAGACCGTTTTCGCGCGCAGCGCGTCGATGCGGGGATCGGCGGCGGCCGAGTCTTCGTAATCGGCCGCGGTCAGCCGGCCGAACAGCAGCGGCACGGCGACCATGTACTGGATGCAGTGGTCGCGGTCGGCCGGATTGGCGAGCGGGCCCTGCTTGTCGATGATGCGGATCGCGGCCGCATGCGTGCGGATCGTGATCCGGCTGATGTCGTCGGTCGTGCGGCCCGCGGCGGCGAGCTGCGCATGCAGCTGCAGCGCGGCCTCGGCGGCCGTCTGCGCGTGGAACTCGGCAGGGAACGCGATCTTGAACAGCACGTTTTCCATCACGTACGTGCCGTACGGGCGCTGGAAGCGGAACGGCTTGCCGTCGAACAGCACGTCGTAGAAGCCCCAGGTCCTGGCGGTGAGTGCCGACGGGTAGCCCATTTCACCCGTTTTCGCGATCAGCGCGAGGCGCACCGCGCGGGAGGTCGCGTCGCCGGCCGCCCATGATTTGCGCGAGCCCGTGTTCGGCGCGTGGCGGTAGGTGCGCAGCGCCTGGCCGTCGACGAACGCGTTGGACACCGCGTTGATCAGCTCGTCGCGCGTGAGCCCGAGCAGCCGGCCGACGACGGCCGTGGATGCGACCTTCACGAGCAGCACGTGGTCGAGCCCGACCGCATTGAACGAATTCTCGAGTGCGAGGCAGCCCTGGATCTCGTGGGCCTGGATCATCGCGACCAGCACGTCGCGCATCGTGAGCGGCTTCCTGCCGGCCGCGACGGCCGTGCGGGAGAGCCAGTCGGCCGTCGCCAGGATGCCACCGAGATTGTCGGACGGATGGCCCCATTCGGCGGCGAGCCAGGTGTCGTTGAAGTCCAGCCAGCGGATCATCGCGCCGATGCCGAACGCGGCCTGGACGGGATCGAGCTGGAAGGACGTGCCGGGCACCTTCGCGCCGTTCGGCACGATCGTGCCGGGCACGACGGGGCCGAGCAGCTTGGTGCAGGCAGGGTAGGACAGCGCCTCGAGTCCGCATCCGAGCGTGTCGATCAGGCAATGACGCGCCGTCTCCAGCGCGAGCGCGCTGTCGATGCCGGCATTCAGCACGTAGTCGACGATATCGACGAGTACCGTATCCGGAGCAGGGCGGACGTTGGAGACCGGGGCGGACATCGAGGGGCCGATGGGAACGCGCTTAGTTCGTTGCCGGCTTCAGCTCGTTCGACTGCGTCGGTGCCGGCGTGCCTTGTGCCATTTCCGGCGTCACGCATTCGTCCGCGAGGCGCTCGCCGCCGTTTGCGTCGGAGAACAGCATCGCCTTGGTCGGGATCACGATCAGCTTGAAGCCTGCTGCCGGATCGTAGAACGTGTCCGCGCCCGTCGTCGTGGCCTGACGCGGCAGCTTGTAGTTCTTCTTCGCCCAGTGAACCGTGACCACCTGGTCGCGCTTCATGTCACCGGCGAGGTCGAACGACAGACCTTCCTTGCAGGACCACTTGACCGCGCCGTCCGGTACCGGATCGACCTTGGCTGCGGCGCGTGCCTGTGCCTTCTTGCTGCGCGGGATGATGCGCTTGGCCGGCGCCGGGCGCTTGGCCGTTGCCTTCTTCGCGGTCGTCGTGGTCGCACCCTGGGCAAACGCGCTCGGAGCCGACACCAGCATCGTGGCGGACAAGGCGCCGATGGCGGTAGCGATCAGGAGTTTCTTCATGGAGTCAGAACCTTTCGATAATCAGTTGACAAGGGCCGGCAATCGAATTGCCGGCCGGTTTGAAACTGCACGCGCCCCGAAAGCGCGCAGCGGCCGCTATTTTCACCTATTTGGCCGCGTCCATATCAGGTTTTCGGGCTCCGTTACGTTTTTTGTCGTTTCGCAAACCTCTATCCGGTTCGCGTGTCGTCGAATGCATGAAACTCGTGTATCGGCGGCCGCCGCGCGCTTACGGCGCGCTGCCCGCGGCGGCCGGGCCGAACAGCGGCGCGGCCTCGGCCGGTACGGGCTGGCCGGTGGCCCGCGCGCGGCGCAGCACCGACCAGTAATACCGGTAGCTCGCGCGATCGTGCAGCGTATCACCGTGGCGTGTCGGCCCCCAGTCGGCGGCCTGCGCGGCCAGCAGGATCTCGGCGGCCAGCGCGACCTCGTCGATACGCGGTGCGAATGCGTCGACGATCGGCCGGATCTGCGCGGGGTGGATGCTCCACATCCGCTTGAAGGCGAATTCGTCGCGCGCGCGGCGTGCATCGGCGGCGACGACGCTCATGTCGCGCACCTCGGTCGTCACGTTGTGCGACGGCGTCTTGCCGTGCGCGTGGCAGGTCGCGGCGATTTCCAGCTTCGCGCGGCGCACGAGCGGGTGCTCGAACTGGCCGGGCGAGCGCATCGCGGCATCGGGAATCGCGCCATGGTGCGCGGAGACGAAATCCATCAGCCCGAAGCTCAGCGTGCCGACCGTCGGCAGCGCGGCGAGGGCGGCCGCTTGCGCGAGCGCGCCGTGCGTCTCGACCAGCACGTCGACCGGGATCGGCTGCGCGATGCCGAGCTCGCGGCGCGTGCCTTCGATGAACGCGGTCATTTCGGCTGCGTCGGCGGCACTCGCGATTTTCGGGAGCGTGATGTAGGCGGGGGCGCGCGACGCGCGCAGCACGATGCGCACGTCGTCGCGCCAGTGCGGATGGGAAAAGTCGTGGATGCGGACGCCGACGCGGCCAAAGCGGTTTTCGTCGCTGCCGAGCATGTCGGCGACGAGTGCCGCGTGCGCGGCTTCCTGGCCGACGGCCGCGCCGTCTTCGCAGTCGAGCGTGATGTCGAACACGGGGCCCGTTTCGGCCTGCAGCGCGAGCGACTTGCGCATCAGCTTTTCGCTGCCCGCGTAGTGATCGCAACAGGGCAGGATCGCGGGCGGGGACGCCCCGTCGTACAGCACTTGTGCAGGAGTGAGCGCGGCCATCTCGTCTACGTCAGGGAAGCGGGTCAACGTGGAGAAAATCGGATTCGGGCGCGTTCTGGGCCCGTGCGCGCGGGCGCGGGGTGGCAAAACGGGCGCGGATCCGATCGTTCGGCCGGGCCGGCGGCTGGCGCTGGCCCGGGCCGGAACCGGGCGGCCCGAGAGCCGCCCGGCAAAGGCACGTGATGCTTAGTTCTTCAGCAGGTGGGCAACGCCATCGCGCTCTTCGAGCAGCTCGGCCAGCGTGCCGTCCATCTTCTCGCGCGAGAATGCGTCGATTTCCAGGCCTTCGACGCGCTTGTACTCGCCGTTTTCGCACACGACCGGCACGCCGTAGATGATGTCTTCGGGGATGCCGTACGAGCCGTCCGACGGGATGCCCATCGTGACCCACTTGCCGTTCGTGCCGAGGACCCAGTCACGCACGTGGTCGATTGCCGCGTTGGCTGCCGACGCCGCCGACGACAGGCCGCGCGCTTCGATGATCGCCGCGCCGCGCTTGCCGACGGTCGGGATGAACGTGTCACGGTTCCACACGTCGTCGTTGATCAGCTTCAGCAGCGATTCGCCTTCGGCGGTCGCGAAGCGGAAGTCGGGGTACATCGTCGGCGAGTGGTTGCCCCACACGGCGAGCTTCTCGATCGAGGCGACCGGCTTGCCCGACTTCGCTGCGAGCTGCGACAGCGCGCGGTTGTGGTCGAGGCGCAGCATCGCCGTGAAGTTCTTCTTCGGCAGATCCGGCGCCGACTTCATCGCGATGTAGGCGTTCGTGTTCGCCGGGTTGCCGACGACCAGCACCTTCACGTCGCGGCTGGCGACTTCGTTCAGCGCAGCGCCCTGAACCGTGAAGATTTCGGCGTTCGCCGACAGCAGGTCCTTGCGCTCCATGCCCTTCGAGCGCGGACGTGCGCCGACCAGCAGTGCGACGTCGGCATCCTTGAATGCGACCTTCGGATCGTCGGTGATCACGACGCCCGCCAGCAGCGGGAACGCGCAATCGTCGAGTTCCATCACGACGCCTTTGACGGCGGCTTGGGCTTGCGGGAGGTCGAGCAGTTGCAGGATGACCGGCTGGTCCTTGCCGAGCAGGTCGCCGTTCGCGATGCGGAACAGCAGGGAGTAAGCGATTTGACCTGCGGCGCCGGTGACGGCAACGCGCTTTGCGGGCTTAGCCATTGAAAATCTCCAGGACGGGTGAAGCGTTGGACGCTAGCGAAAACGCCATTCTATGCGCGTTGTGCGAAGCGTTGCATTGAAGCAGGGCGGAGGACTCGCGATGGCAGACGCGGTGAACCTGGAGACGGCCGTGGCACGTAGCCGGGGACGCGCTTTTGCACCCGCGAACCCTTGCTCGACCGGGAGTGTAGGAGCCGTCACGCGCAAAGTCAAACGGTATCATATGTCTTATATAAGACAGATGTTTTGCGGAAATTGAGTGGACGAAAAAGTGCGGTTTGTGATGAAATGCGCGCCATGACATCGAACCAGGCGAATACCGCGAATCAGACCGGCGCAGGCGGCCCAGGGCAGCCGGGCGCGAGCGATCCCGCGCCTTCGCCTGCGGCGCCGCCGTCGCCGACGTTCAGCCCGTTATACCAGCAGATTAAGTCATTGATCACGCAAAGTCTCGAATCCGGTGAATGGAAGCCGGGCGAGATCATCCCGAGCGAGGTGGAGCTCGCGGCCCGCTACAAGGTCAGCCAGGGCACCGTCCGCAAGGCGATCGACGAACTGGCCGCGGAAAACCTCGTGGTCCGGCGGCAGGGCAAGGGTACTTTTGTTGCGACGCACAATGAAGATCGCGCGCAGTTCCGCTTCCTGCGCCTGCTGGCCGACGACGGTGCCGAGCATCCGCACGTGAGCCGCCTGCTCGAATGCCGGCGCCTGCGCGCGCCGGCCGAGATCGCGCGGCAGCTCGACCTGAAGCCGGCCGATCCGGTCGTGCAGGTGCGCCGCCTGCTGGAGTTCGAGAACGAAGTGACGGTGCTCGACGAGATCTGGCTGCCGGGCGCGATGTTCCGCGGGCTCACGTTCGAGCGGCTGAGCGAGTACAAGGGGCCGCTCTACGCGATGTTCGAGACGGAGTTCGGCACGCGAATGATTCGCGCGACGGAGAAGATCCGCGCGGTGGCGGCGGAACCGGCGGTGGCCGACCTGCTGCACGTGCCGGCGGGTTTTCCGTTGCTGTCGGTCGAGCGCGTGTCCTATACATATGGTGACCGGCCGGTGGAGGTGCGTCGCGGCTGGTATGTCACAACCGGGTACTACTATCAGAATGACTTGAGTTGACGGAGTTTCGGCTCAAGCCGAGTGCGTTCGCGTTTCCCACGCTCGCGAAGCACGTTTCGGGCCGCCTTTTGTTCTAGTTCGCGCAACTATCCAGAGCAGACTTTCGCTGCAGCGCGATATAAAAAGGCGCTAAAATCGCGGATTAGTGTGACAACATAGTAGGGGTCTAGCATGACTGATGCAGTAAGAAAGCCGAGGCCGGAATACCGGAACATCGGATTCGCCGATATCACGATGAAATATCGCATGCCGCTGGCAGCGATATTGTCGATTCTCCATCGAGTCAGCGGCGCGCTGCTGTTCTTGTTCCTGCCGTTCCTGCTGTTCCTCTTCGACCAGAGCCTCACGTCCGAGCTCAGCTTCGAAGTCTTCAAGGCTTTCCTCTCCAACATCATCGTCAAGCTGATCGTCCTCGCACTGTCGTGGGCCTTCTTCCACCATTTCTGCGCCGGCATTCGCCACCTGCTGATGGACGTCAACCACGACGCCGTCACGAAGGAAGGCGGCAAGCGGACGGCAGTCGTCGTCTTTGTCGTCTCGATCGCCCTGACGATCGCCATGGCACTCAAACTGTTCGGAGCATTCTAAGAAAATGGCAGCCAATAACCGAATCGGCTCGAAGCGCCTCGTCGTCGGCGCACATTACGGCCTGCGCGACTGGCTTGCGCAGCGCATCACCGCCACGATCATGGCGGTCTACACGGTCATTCTGCTCGTCCTGTTCTTCGGCGCGCACGATTTCTCGTACGAAGGCTGGGCATCGATCTTCGCCGCGCAATGGATGAAGCTCGCGACCTTCGTGATGCTGCTTTCCCTCTTCTACCACGCATGGGTCGGCGTGCGCGACATCTGGATGGACTACGTGAAGCCCGTCGGTGTGCGCCTGCTGCTGCAATCGCTGACCATCGTCTGGCTGCTCGCATGTGCGGGCTACGCCGCGCAGATTCTCTGGAGAGTGTAAAGAATGGCTGCAATCAAAACTAATCTCCCGCGCCGCAAGTTTGACGTCGTGATCGTCGGCGCGGGCGGCTCCGGCTTGCGCGCAGCGCTGCAACTGTCGCGCGCGGGCCTGTCGGTCGGCGTGCTGTCGAAGGTGTTCCCGACGCGTTCGCACACGGTGGCCGCGCAGGGCGGTATCGGTGCGTCGCTCGGCAACATGAGCGAAGACAACTGGCACTTCCACTTCTACGACACGATCAAGGGCTCCGACTGGCTCGGCGACCAGGACGCGATCGAGTTCATGTGCCGTGAAGCGCCGAACGTCGTGTACGAACTCGAACACTTCGGCATGCCGTTCGACCGCAACGCGGACGGCACGATCTACCAGCGCCCGTTCGGCGGCCATACCGCGAACTACGGCGAGAAGCCGGTCCAGCGCGCATGCGCGGCCGCCGACCGTACCGGTCACGCGCTGCTGCACACGCTGTACCAGCAGAACGTCGAAGCGAAGACGCAGTTCTTCGTCGAATGGATGGCGCTCGACCTGATCCGCGACGCGGACGGCGACGTGCTCGGCGTGACGGCCCTCGAGATGGAGACGGGCGACGTCTACATCATGGAAGGCAAGACGACGCTGTTCGCGACGGGCGGCGCAGGCCGGATCTTCGCGGCATCGACCAACGCGTTCATCAACACCGGCGACGGCCTCGGCATGGCTGCGCGCTCGGGCATCGCGCTGCAGGACATGGAGTTCTGGCAGTTCCACCCGACCGGCGTGGCCGGCGCGGGCGTGCTGATCACCGAAGGCGTGCGTGGCGAAGGCGGTATCCTGCGCAACGCGAACGGCGAGCGCTTCATGGAACGCTATGCACCGACGCTGAAGGACCTGGCGCCGCGTGACTTCGTGTCGCGTTCGATGGACCAGGAAATCAAGGAAGGCCGCGGCGTGGGTCCGAACAAGGATCACGTGCTGCTCGACCTGTCGCACATCGGCGCCGAGACGATCATGAAGCGTCTGCCGTCGATCCGCGAAATCGCGCTGAAGTTCGCGAACGTCGACGCGATCAAGGAACCGATCCCGGTCGTCCCGACGATCCACTACCAGATGGGCGGCATCCCGACCAACATCCACGGCCAGGTCGTCGGCACGTCGCGCGGTCACAAGGATCCGGTCAACGGCTTCTACGCAGTGGGCGAATGCTCGTGCGTGTCCGTGCACGGCGCGAACCGCCTCGGCACGAACTCGCTGCTGGACCTCGTGGTGTTCGGCCGTGCGGCCGGCAACCACATCGTCGAGCACGTGAAGAGCCAGAAGGAACACAAGCCGCTGCCGGCCGATGCAGGCGAATTCTCGCTGGCGCGCCTGGCGAAGCTGGACAAGTCGACCTCGGGCGAATACACGCAGGACGTCGCGAACGACATCCGTTCGACGATGCAGAAGCACGCAGGTGTGTTCCGCACGTCGGAGCTGCTGAAGGAAGGCGTCGACCAGATGGCCGGCCTGAAGGCGCGCGTGGAAAACATCCACCTGAAGGACAAGTCGAAGGTGTTCAACACCGCGCGCGTCGAAGCGCTCGAGCTGGAGAACCTGATCGAAGTGGCCCGCGCCACGATGGTGTCGGCGGAAGCGCGCAAGGAAAGCCGTGGCGCGCACGCACACAGCGACTACGAACACCGCGACGACGAGAACTGGCTGCGCCACACGCTGTGGTACAGCGAAGGCGATCGCCTCGACTACAAGCCGGTTCAAATGAAGCCGCTGACGGTCGACTCCGTGCCGCCGAAGCCGCGCACGTTCTAAGCCGAGTCAAAGGAATCCGAAATGGCAAAACGCATTTTTGAAGTCTACCGCTACGATCCGGACAAGGACGCAGCGCCGCGCATGCAGACGTACGAGCTCGAGATCCAGCATGAGCGCATGCTGCTCGACGCACTGGTGAAGCTGAAGGCACTGGACGAGACGCTGTCGTTCCGCCGTTCGTGCCGTGAAGGCGTGTGCGGCTCGGACGCGATGAACATCAACGGCAAGAACGGTCTCGCGTGCCTGACGAACCTGAACGACCTGCCGCAGAAGATCGTGCTGCGTCCGCTGCCGGGCCTGCCCGTCGTGCGCGACCTGATCGTCGACATGACGCACTTCTTCAACCAGTACCACTCGATCAAGCCGTACCTGATCAACGACGCGCCGCCGCCGGAGAAGGAACGCCTCCAGTCGCCGGAAGAACGCGACGAGCTCGACGGCGTGTACGAGTGCATTCTGTGCGCGAGCTGCTCGACGTCGTGCCCGAGCTTCTGGTGGAACCCGGACAAGTTCGTCGGCCCGGCCGGCCTGCTGCAGGCTTACCGCTTCATCGCGGACAGCCGCGACACCGCTACCGGCGAGCGTCTCGACAACCTGGAAGACCCGTACCGTCTGTTCCGTTGCCATACGATCATGAACTGCGTCGACGTTTGCCCGAAGGGCCTGAACCCGACGAAGGCGATCGGCAAGATCAAGGAACTGATGGTTCGCCGCGCGGTTTAAGGCCGGGCTGCAATGAGCGACGATTCGCATCAATCCGACCCGCACCGTCGCGCGCGCCTTCGCTGGCGCGCGCGGCGGGGTCTGCTGGAAAACGACATCGTATTCGAGCGTTTCTTCGGCAGATACGAGCATGACCTCACCGATGCAGACGTAGGCGCGTTGTCGCGCCTGCTCGATCTGAGCGACAACGACCTGATGGACTTGCTCCTCGCGCGCAAGGAACCAGAAGGCGACCTAGACAGCCCGGACATTCACCGGCTGTTGGAGATGCTGCGCAACGTGTAACGCCAAGGTGTGACACGTTGTGCCCGTTATCGAATCCCGTTTCTTTATTTCGATTGAGGATGTGCCATGACTCCGTCTGATGTTAAAGCCACGCTATCGTTCAGCGACAACTCGCCGAGCGTCGAACTGCCGATCTACAAGGGCACGATGGGCCCGGACGTGATCGACATCCGCAAGCTGTACGGCCAGACCGGCAAGTTCACGTACGACCCGGGCTTCATGTCGACGGCAGCTTGTAATTCGGCGATCACGTACATCGACGGCGACAAGGGCGAGCTGCTGTACCGCGGCTACCCGATCGACAACCTCGCGCAAAACGCGGACTTCCTCGAAAGCTGCTACCTGCTGCTGAAGGGCGAACTGCCGAACGCAGCGCAGAAGAAGGAATTCGTCGACACCGTCACGAAGCACACGATGGTGCACGAGCAGATGCACTTCTTCTTCCGTGGCTTCCGCCGCGACGCGCACCCGATGGCGATCCTGGTCGCCGCAGTCGGCGCGCTGTCGGCGTTCTACCACGACTCGCTCGACATCAACGATCCGCGTCACCGTGAAGTGTCGGCGATCCGCATGATCGCGAAGCTGCCGACGCTCGTCGCGATGGCATACAAGTACAGCATCGGCCAGCCGTTCGTGTATCCGAAGAACTCGCTGTCGTACAGCGCGAACTTCATGCACATGATGTTCTCGAACCCGTGCGAAGAGTACAAGGTCAACGACGTGCTCGTCCGCGCACTCGACCGTATCCTGATCCTGCACGCCGACCACGAGCAGAACGCATCGACGTCGACCGTCCGCCTGGCCGGCTCGTCGGGCGCGAACCCGTTCGCATGTATCGCGGCCGGTATCGCGTGTCTGTGGGGCCCGGCGCACGGTGGTGCGAACGAAGCCGCGCTGAACATGCTCGAGCAGATCGGTTCGCCGGACAACATCCCCGAATTCATCAAGCAGGTGAAGGACAAGAATTCGGGCGTGAAGCTGATGGGCTTCGGTCACCGCGTGTACAAGAACTACGACCCGCGTGCGAAGCTGATGCGCGAAACGTGCTACGAAGTGCTGAACGAACTGGGCCTGCATGACGACCCGCTGTTCAAGCTCGCGATGCAGCTCGAGAAGATCGCGCTGGAAGACGAATACTTCGTGTCGCGCAAGCTGTACCCGAACGTCGACTTCTACTCGGGCATCGTTCAGCGCGCGCTGGGCATCCCGACGTCGATGTTCACGTGTATCTTCGCGATGGCACGTACGGTCGGCTGGATCGCACAGTGGAACGAAATGATCGGCGATCCGGAGCAGAAGATCGGCCGTCCGCGTCAGCTGTTCATCGGCGATACGCCGCGCGAAGCGAAGCCGCTCAACGCACGTTAAGCCGTGTGTGGCGCGAACGGCCGGCAGGCCGCTCGCGTCGGGCAATCGCAATGCCACGACACCCCGACGGGTCATCCCGTCGGGGTGTTTTCATTTGCGCGCCGGATCGGCGCGATGCTCCAGCGACGGCGGGCGGGTGTCGAGTGCGGGCGCGTCGTCATCGGGCGCGTGGCCGTGCCGCACGAAGAACTGCCGGTAGGCGCCGGGCGTCATCCCGCGTGCGGCGAGGAACTGGCGGTTGAAGTTCGCGGCATTCGGAATGCCGCAGCGCGCGGCCACGGTCGCGATCGGCCAGTCGGTGCCGACGAGATGGCGGCACGCGTGCGCGAGCCGCAGCCGCTGCACGTAGCGCCCGACGCTTTCGCCGAGATGCCGGACGAACAGGCGCTGCAGCGTGCGTTCGGACATGTGCGCAGCGGCGGCGAGCGCGTCGATGCGCAGCGGTTCGTGGAAGTGCCGGTCGATCGCGTCGAGCACGCGGTCGAGGCGCTCGGCTTCGGGGGCTGCCGTATCGGCGTGCGGTGTCGTGCGTTCGGTCCGGTCGTATGCGTGCGCTGTGGCGAGCGGTTCGCCGCCGGCTTCCGCGAGATCGGCGAGCGTGTCGAGCGCGGCCGCGAGCCTGGTGCGCGGCGACGGATCGAGCAGGTGCGGCAGCCGCGCCCGCATCGCGCGGGCTGTGTCCGGGTCGAAGCGCAGGCCCGGTGCGGCACGCCGCAGCAGCGAACGCAGCGGCGCGTATTCGGGACAACAGTCGGCCAGCCGCCGCGCCCAGTCGCCGTCGAACCAGATGACGACGGCGACTTCGGGCGCATCGCGATCGATGCGTGCGTTCGACGACCAGGTATGCGGCAGGTTGGGCGGCACGAGCACCAGGTCGTCGTCCGCATAGTGCGCGACGTGATCGCCGATGAAGCGCCGGCCGCGGCTGTTGAGCGTCAGCGTCAGTTCGTACTCGGGATGGCGATGCCATTCGAACGGAATGCGCGCGAGCTGGCGGTGATAAACACGGATCGAACAGCCGGGGGCGAACGTCACGTGCTCGTACTGCGGTTCCATCGCGGCCTCCGGGAGAGGGCGGGCATCGCGCCATGGCATGATCGAGGGCGATCGTCACGACGGAGCAATGCCATGTTTTCACATGTTTGCGTGGGCGTCAGCGATACCGCGCGCGCCTACGATTTCTACGCGCCGCTGTTCGCGGAACTCGGGCTGCGCCTGAAATTCCGCGAGCCGGACGGCTGGTCGGGCTGGATGCCGGCCGACGCCGACCGGCCGCTGTTCTTCTTCGGCCAGCCGCTCGACGGCCGCGCGCCCGAACCGGGCAACGGCCACACGATCGCGTTCGTTGCGCCGACGCGCGCGCACGTCGATCGCTGCCACGCGCTCGCGCTGCGCCACGGCGGCACCTGCGAAGGGCCGCCGGGCCTGCGGCCGGACTATCACCGCGATTACTACGGCGCCTATTTCCGCGATCCGGACGGCAACAAGCTGTGCGTGGTCTGTCATCGTCCCGAGTGATCCAGGGTTGTCAGGATTGTATCGATAGTTGGCCGGATAACGGTGATCTCGGCTGCGCGCCGGCCGTACGCTGACGGCACATCACGACACCTGTCAGCGAGGAGACCACGATGCAACTGACGATTGACGATTTGCCTGCCGCGATTCGCGACGCGAAAAAGCGGCTGCGCACCGACCTGCCCGGTTATGCGGCCACGTTCCGCGAGCTGGAGGGCGACATCGCGCGGCAGGTCGACGCGATCCGCCGCGCGCATGCGCATGGCCACGACGTGATTCCGGTGGTGCCGTTCGCGGACATCGCGGGTGGGACCGTCGATCCGCGCGCGGTCGCAGCGATCCGCGCGCATGGCGCGGTCGTGATCCGTCGCGTATTCGATGCGCGGCAGGCGCGCGACTGGAACGACGAGATCGGCGCGTACCTGGACGCGAACCGCTTCGCCGAGCGGCTCGATGCGCGCGCCGAGGACCGCTATTTCGGCAACCTTGCGTCGGGCAAGCCGCAGATCTACGGCGTTTATTGGTCGAAGCCGCAGGTGGCTGCGCGCCAGTCGCCGGCGCTGACGCAGGCGCGCGTGTTTCTGAACCGCCTGTGGCGGCACGCCGACGGCGGGCGTACGCACTTCGATCCCGACCAGGTGCCGGCCTATGCGGACCGGATTCGCCGCCGCCCGCCCGGCTCGACGTCGCTCGGGCTGTCGCCGCATGTCGACGGCGGTTCCGTCGAACGCTGGCTCGGCGCGAACTTCCGCCAGGTCTACCGTCACGTGCTGGCCGGCCGCTGGCGTGATTACGACCCGTTCGATGCGGCGTTCCGTCCGGACGTCGAGGAGATTCCGTCGCCGGCCGTGTGCTCGATGTTCCGCACGTTCCAGGGCTGGACCGCGCTCACGCCGCAGGGGCCGGGCGACGGCACGCTGCAGTTGATCCCGGTTGCGAACGCGATGGCCTATGTCGTGCTGCGCGCGCTGCAGGACGATGTCGCCGACGACGACCTGTGCGGCGCGCGTCCGGGTCGCGCGCTGTCGATCCGGCCTGAATGGCACGCACTGTTGCTCGATGCGCTGGTGCCGATCCCGCACATGGAGCCGGGCGACGCGGTGTTCTGGCACGGCGACGTCGTGCACGCGGTCGAGGATGCGCACCGCGGCAGCGGCGACAGCAACGTGATGTACATCGCGGCCGCGCCCGGTTGCGCGAAGAACGACGCGTACCTGCTGCGCCAGCGGGCCGCGTTCCTGCGCGGCGAGAGCCCGCCCGATTTTCCGGCCGACCATTTCGAGGTCGAATTCGACGGACGCGGCGGGAAGGGCGATCTCTCGGCGCTCGGCCGTTCGCAGATGGGGTTCGGGCCGGGTGCTTAGCCCGCGTCGCACGGGAAAGCGGCCGTTCGCCACGCGGTTGCGCGTTGCGCAACATGAGTGAACGGCCGTCTGCCGAATCCGCTGCGGGCAGCATGCAATTCGACGCAATCGGCTGTCGGCGCAGCCGAAATCGACGCGAATTGCCCAATTTGGCTTCCGATAATGGTCCGGACACAACGCAGCCGCCCCGTGTGCCGCACGGGTGTGGCGCTGACCATGGAGGAGTCGATGCAATTCACGCAAGCGATCGTTCGCCGTCCCGCGCCGTCCTGTGGCGCGGGCCTGACCACTGCCGCGCTCGGCGCGCCCGACTACGACAAGACGCTCACGCAGTTCCACGCATACTGCGACGCGCTGCGTACGCTGGGCGTCGAGCTGACCGAACTGCCGCCGCTGGACGCGTTTCCCGATTCGCACTTCGTCGAGGACGTCGCGGTCGTGACGCCGGAATTCGCGGTGATCACGCGACCCGGTGCACCCGCCCGGCGCGGCGAGACGGCGCACATCGAAGCGGCGCTCGCCGCGCATCGCGACCTGCTGCCGATGCAGGACGGCCGTCTCGACGGCGGCGACGTGATGCTGGTCGGCAAGCGCTTCTACATCGGCCTGACAGGCCGTACCGACGCCGAAGGCATCGCCGCGTTCGAATCGCTCGTGTCGCGCTACGGCTATTCGGTCGTCGCGGTGCCGGTGGGTGCCGGCCTGCATCTGAAGTCGGTCGTCAACGCGCTCGGCGACGACACGCTGCTCGTGACCGAAGCGCTGGCCGCGCATCCGGCATTCGCCGACTATCGCCGGATCGCGATCTCGGCCGCCGACGAATACGCGGGCAACACGCTGCGCGTGAACGGCACGCTGATCACGCCGGCCGGCTACCCGCGCGTGCACGACGCGATCGCGTCGCTCGGGCTGCCGCTGCACGTGATCGACACGAGCGAGTTCCGCAAGATGGACGGCGGCCTGACCTGCCTGTCGCTGCGGTTCTAGCCGATTGGCGCGCGGCCGCTTCGGCCGGATAATGTGGCCCCCGCGCGGAACAGGAGACGTTCCGCGCACCAGCCACGACCCGACCGGAGCGAACGCGGATGACCGACAAGAAGATGCAGCTCGACAAGATCGATCTCCGGATCCTCGACATCCTGCGTACCGACGGGCGCATTTCCTACCGGAAGCTGTCGGAGCTCGTGAACCTCACGCCGCGGCCCTGCCAGGCGCGCGTGGAGCGGCTGGAGGCCCTCGGCGTGATCGAGGGCTACCGTGCGGTGATCAAGGCGCCGCGCGCGACCAAGCCGATCGTCGTGATCGCGCAGATCGTGCTGGCCGACCACGGGCGTTCGCAGGCGCCGTTCGAGGACGAGATGCGTGCGAATCCGGCCGTGCTCGATTGCTGGCTCGTGAGCGGCATGTTCGATTTTCTCGTGCGGCTCGCGTGCGAGGATCTCGACGAGTACCGGCGGATCGCGAACGTGTGGCTGGAAAGCCCGCGATTCCGGATCGAGAAGATCGTGACGACGGCCGAACTGCAGGCGATCAAGCGCAGCGTCGTGTGATGCGTCCGGCCGGCAGCGGCCGGTTTCGACGCGAATGACCGGGCCTGACGATTTGTATTCCGAATCAAATTGTCCGGCCCGAATCCAATCAGGGTGAACACTATGGATGCTATGCAAGCGGCAGTGGAGACGGCCGCGCCGTCGGGCACGACGCTGAAGCGCCGTCTGCAGGGCCGCCACATCGCGATGATCGCGATCGGCGGCTCGATCGGCACGGGGCTGTTCGTCGCGTCGGGTGCGTCGGTCGCGCAGGCGGGGCCGGGCGGTGCGATCGCCGCGTATATCGCGATCGGGCTGATGGTGTACTTCGTCGTCACGGGCCTCGGCGAGATGGCCGCACTGATGCCGGTGTCGGGGTCGTTTGCGATCTACGGCGAGAAGTACGTCGACGAAGGCTTCGGCGTCGCGCTCGGCTGGACCTATTGGTACAGCTGGGCAGTGACGATCGCGATCGAGCTGGTCGCCGCGCAGATCGTGATGCGCTACTGGTTTCCGACCATACCCGGCATCTGGTGGGGCGCGGGCTTCCTCGTGCTGATCTTCCTGCTGAATACGCTGTCGGTGCGCGGCTTCGGGGAGTCGGAATACTGGTTCTCGCTGATCAAGGTCGTGACCGTGGTCGCGTTCATCGCGGCCGGGCTGCTGATCGCCGCCGGCCTGATCGGGAACGGGCATCCGGTCGGCTTGCGCAACTTCACGACCGGCGACGCGCCGTTTGTCGGCGGCGTGCACGCGATGATGAGCGTCGCGCTGATCGCGGGATTCTCGTTTCTCGGCACCGAGCTGGTCGGCATTACCGCCGGCGAATCGGAGAATCCGCGCAAGACGATCCCGCGTGCGGTGAAGCAGATTTTCTGGCGGATCATGCTGTTCTACGTGCTCGCGATCTTCGTGATCGGCCTGCTGGTGCCGTACACGGACCCGAACCTGCTGAAGAGCGACGTGACCGACATCGGCGTGAGCCCGTTCACGCTGGTGTTCAGCCATGCGGGTTTCCGGCTCGCCGCCGGCGCCATGAATCTCGTGATCCTGACGGCCGTGCTGTCGGCCGGCAACTCCGGCACCTACGCGGCGACGCGGATGCTGTACAACCTCGCGTCGGAGGGGCGCGCGCCGGCGATGTTCGCGACGCTGTCGCCGGGCGGCGTGCCGCGCAACGCGCTGTACGCGACGATGGCCGTCGGCGGGCTGTGCTTCCTCACGTCGTTGACCAACAACCAGAGCATCTATCTGTGGCTGCTGAACACGGTCGGCATCACGGGCTTCATCGCATGGCTCGGCATCGCGGTCTGCCATTACCGGTTCCGCAAGGGGTTCCTGAAGCAGGGCTACCGGCTCGATCAGCTGCCGTACCGCGCGAAATGGTTCCCGTTCGGGCCGCTGTTCGCGATCGCGATCTGCATCGTGATCTCGCTCGGGCAGGATTACCAGGCGTTCTTCGCGGCCCGCATCGACTGGATGGAAGTGCTGTCGATCTACGTGTGGATTCCGCTGTTCGTCGCGATCTGGTGGGCATATCGCCGGGCGCGCAAGAGCCGGCTCGTGCGCTACGAGGAGATGGACATCGGGCCGTGGCTGACGCGCTCGGTCGAGGCCGTCGATGCGGCGGCCACGCAGCACGGGCACCCGCACTGACTTGTCGGTATTGAAGGCGCGGCACCGAAAGCGCGGCAACGGAAGCCGGTCGTATCGGACGGCCGGCTCCGCAACGACGGCCCGCGCGCGGCGGCGCACGCAAACCGCGCTCAGTGCGCGTGCTGCAACCGCGCCTTCATGAAGTCCACCCACGCGCGCACTTTCTGCGGCACGTGCCGCGTCGCGACGTACAGCGCGTAGACGTTCTGCTGCGGAAACCGGTACGCGGGCAGCGCATCGACCAGCGTGCCGCTCTCGAGATCGTCGCGCACGAGCCATTCGGGCAGCAGCGCGACGCCGCTGCCCCGGCGCGCGAGTTCGGTCAACACCGATGCGTTGTCGACGACGACGCGAGGCTTCGCGGCCGGTCGAAACGCGTGTTCGTTGCCCGCGCGATCGGTGAGCGTCCACTCGGCGATTCGCTCGAGCCGGCTGTGGCCGAGCTGCGGCAGGCGGGCGAGGTCGTCGGGCGACGCCGGTTTAGGGCGCCCGGCCCTCGCCGGCAGGTCGGGCGCCATTACGGCGAGTACGTCGTAGGTGGCGAGGCAGACGCCGCGATAGGGCAGGTCGCGAAAATGCTCGTGACGCCCGAGCCGGATCGCGACGTCGAAGCGGTCGCGCACGAGATCGGCCTGCGACGTATGCGTTTCGAGCCGCACGCGTAACGCGGGATGCTGCGCGGTGAACGCATGCAGCATCGGTGCGAGGACGCGCGCCGCATACTCGACCGTCGACGTCACGCGCAGCATGCCCTGCATCCCGCCATGTTCGCCGCGCACTTCGTCGATCGCCCCTTCGGCTTCGTCGAGCACGCGCAGGCAGCGCTGGTAGAAGCGCTCGCCGGCGTCGGTCAGCTCGACACGCCGGGTCGTGCGCGTGAACAGCGTGACGCCGAGCTCGGCTTCGAGCTGCTTCACGTTGAAACTGACGGCCGCCCGCGCCTGGTTCAGTGCGGTGGCGGCGGCCGTGAACGAACCGGCTTCGACCACGGCACGGAAAACGGCGAAACGATCGAGGCTCACCATGGTTGGGGCGTGGGTCCTGTCTGGGTGTTGGATCGCTCGAAGGGTACCCGAATGTGCGGCCGTGCGGCGTTGCGTTGTCGTGGCATCGTGGCGGCGCGATCCGATTGTCAAAAAATTGCGACGGGACTCGTCGCATCCGGCCGCTTACCGATACGCGTGCCGGCTTCTACACTGCGGCGTTTCGTGATGTTCCCGCCGCCATGCCAGACCGTTCCAGAATCGCCGCCGTCTACCTGCTCGGCTTCGCGATCGACCTCGCGAACATGTTCATGCTGAACGCCGCGTATCCGGCGCTGCAGCGCGAACTGCACGCGTCGGTTGCGCAGCTTGCGTGGGTCGGCAACATGTACGTGCTCGGCCTGACCGTCGTGATTCCGTTCGGCACGTGGCTCGCGCGCCGTTGCGGCGAGCGGCGCGTGTTCGCGGCTTCACTGCTGCTGTTCGGGCTCGGCAGTGCCGGCGTCGGCGCATCGCCGTCGATCGAGACGCTGCTCGCGTGGCGGCTGGTCCAGGGGCTCGGCGGCGGGCTGCTGATACCGGTCGGGCAGACGATGGCCTATCGCGCGTATCCGCCGCAGGCACGGGCACGGCTCACGTCGGTCGTGATGATGGTCGCGCTGCTCGTGCCGGCGTTGTCGCCGGCGATCGGCGGGGCGATCGTCGATCGCGGTTCGTGGCGCGCGATCTTCTTCGCGATGTTGCCGATCGCGGCCGCGACCTGCGCGCTCGCGTTCGCATGGCTGCCGCGCGACGGCGCGCGTGACCGGCCGCCGCGGCTCGACTGGCCGGGGCTCGGCCTGAGTGCGGTCACGCTCGTCGCGCTGCTGCTCGGGCTGACCGCCGCGGGGCAGCCCGGCGGCGCGGCATTCCCGCTCGCGATGCTGGCCGTCGCGAGCGCGGCGGGCACGGGCTATGCGGCGCATGCGCGTCGCGCCCTGTCGCCGGTCGTCGACCTGCGCCTGCTCGCCCAGCCGCTGCTGCGAACCGGCGTGGTGGTCTATCTGTGCGTGCCGGGCATCTTCACGGGCGTCAACCTCGTCGCGTCGCTCTATCTGCAGAACGCGCTCGGGTTGAGCGCCGCGCATGCCGGCGCGCTGATGCTGCCGTGGGCGATCGCGGCGTGCTTCGCGATCGCGACCACGCGCCGCTGCTTCGCGCGCCACGGCGCGAAACCCTTGTTCGCGAGCGGCATCGCGATCGATTGCGTCGGCATCGCACTGCTCGCGACGCCCTGGGCCGACGTCGAAGCCGTGCGCATCGCGGCATTCGCGGCGATGGGGTTCGGTGCGAGCCTGTGCACGAGCACGTCGCAAAGCGCGGCGTTCGTCGATGTGCCTGCCAACCGGATGGGCGGCGCGAGCGCGCTGTGGAACATCAACCGCCAGTTGAGCTTCTGCGTTGGCGTGGCCGTGCTCGGCAGCGCACTCAATGCGTTGCTGGCGTTCGACGTGGGCGGGCCGTCGCTCGCGCCGTACCGCTGGTGCTTCGGGCTGGCGGTCGTGCTGACGTTGCTGCCGCTGGGCCTGATTGCACGGCTTCCCGCATACCGTGCGCCGGTCGCGCAACCCGTTTCATCCCACTCGTGAGAACCTGAGAGCCTTATGAATTTGCCGAATCCGTATTTCAAGGAAGTCGTCGACACCGTTGCCGACATCGCGTGCTGGTTGTCCGGCCGTGCCGGCCCCGAGCGGCTCGCGACGCTGATGGCGCGTTTTTCGCCGGGATTTTCGATGATCACGATGTCGGGCACGGTGCTCGATTACGCGGGCATCGATGCGCTGTTTTCACACGGGCACGGCGCGCGCCCGGGGCTGGTGATCGACATCGACGAGTTGCGCGGGCTTGCCGTGTGGTCCGATGGCGCGACGATCGGCTATCGCGAGACGCAGACCAACGCGCAAGGGCAACGCACGGTGCGGCGCTCGACGGTCGTGTTCCGGCGCGAGGCGGACGGGCTGATCGTGTGGCGCCATTTGCACGAGACGCCGGTCGCCGCGTGAGCGGGGCGTCGGCCGCCCTGCGTGAAGCGGCGCGGATGCGGTGCCGGCGTTACTTGTCCAGCTCCGGATAGTGCCGGAAGATGCCCATGTCGTTGAACGGGATGCGGCGTTCCGACGCGAGATAACGCGCCACCGGCGGATGCTCAGCGACGCGGTCGTGCAGCGCGACCAGCGCCGCGATTTTCCGCTCCGCGCGCTTCATCGCCTTCGGAAACGCGTAACGCAGCCCCTCGATCAACTGGAACATCGACAGGTCCGCATAGCTGAGTGCGTGGCCGGCGATGTAGCCGCTCTTGTGCGGGTTCTGGTCGAGTACGCGCTCGAAATAACCGAGGAATTTCGGCAGCCGGTTCTCGAGGAAATCGGCCGCGCGCTCGGCGGCTTCCGCCTGCTGGTCCTCGTAGTAGAGGCCGCTTGCGATCGGATGGTGCGTGTCGTGGATCTCGGTGACGAAATCGGCCACGGTCAACTGAAGCTGGTGCACCCACAGCCGCCCGGCTTCGTCGTCCGGCGCGAGCCCGAGCCGCGCGCCGAGAAACAGCAGGATGTTCGCGGTCTGCCCGACCACCAGGTCGCCGGCTTTCAGGAACGGCGGTGCAAACGGCACGCATTCCGCCTTCGCGCTGTCCATCATGCGCATCATCGCCGGCACCCCCATGCCGCGCCCCGATTCGCGCGCGACGTCGACGTAGTCGGCTTCCGCCGCCTCGAGCGCGAGCCGTACATATTCGCCTCGGCCCTGGATCTCGGGCCAGTAATACAGTTCGTATCGCATGCTGTTTTCCCGTTCGTTGAAGCGGCCGCCACCGGCATCGTGACGATCGGGCGGCCGCGCGTCGCGCGCCGCCCGCTGCGAATAGACAGTCTAGGCGATCGCGGGAAAAGTGCCGCGCGTCACCATCACGCGCTACGCGCCGTGCTCGCCGCCCTCGGGGCCGTAGAAGAACACCCAGGTCGAGAAGTCGCCGGAGAAGCCGGTGAAGCGGTGGTCGGCGTGTGCCGGGACGAACAGCACGTCACCGGCCGCGACCGCGCATTCGCGTCCGTCGACGACGAAGTGCGACGTGCCGGTGGCGATCACGTAGACCTCGTCGCGCGTATGCGGCTTCTGCTTGTCCTCGACGCGCGGCCGGTACAGCTCGACGTCGAGCGTGCCGTGGCAAAACAGCGTCGTGAACAGCGTGCCTGCTTCGTCGAGACGGGCGAGCGATTCGTTCAGGCCGAGCTTCATCGTCGTGTACTCCTGGTCCGGGTCGTGGGGATTGCCCATGTGCGTTGCGCCATCGTAGCGCGTCATGCGGGGAAGTCGCGCGGCGTGCGGGGCGCATGATCGCCATCCGTGGAACGAATCGCGCAGGCGCTCACCCTATGTGAAACGCGGGCATCCATCCGTGAAACGAAGGCGCGATTGCGCGTATTGGCTCGCAAACTTCACCGCAATTTAACAAACGCCGACTACGATCCGGGCTCGTCAATCGATGGAGGCGCGGCGATTAGACCCGCGCTGCGGTACTGCCGTCCGTCGCCACCTGTGCGACTCGCCCGACTGCGATTTCCCGTGACCGTGAATGCGACGCCGGGGGATCGCGTCGACGTCATTCGCATCATTTCGTATTTCTCATGAAACTGAATCCGCTGGCTTCTTCACGCAGAAAATTCCTGGCCGCCGCGCCGGCCGTCGCGGCGGTGCCGCTGCTGAGCGCATGCGGCGGCGACGACGTCACGTCGATGCCCGTTACCGACGCCGCGCTGGCCGCGCAGATGTCCGCGAAGCTGAATGCGCAGCTCGGCGATGCCGCGACGGTCGGCGCGATCCAGCCGGCGCTGACCGACGTCGGATTTGCGTGGGACCTGCCGACGATGCCGGCGGCCCAGGCCGGCGCGATCGTCGCGTACAGCTTCGGCAATCGCCCGAACGCGGCAAGCGGCAATACGTCGAGCACGGGCGGCAACCAGTCCGCGCTGCCCGATCCGGGGCCCGTCAACGAAGCGCTCGCGGATGCCGTCTATCGCATTCGGCAACTGAAGCCGGTCAAGGTCTACGCGCAGTGGGAGATCGCCCGCTTTCTCGTGTCGAAATACGGGATGGGCGCCGACGTGCTGTCCTCGATCGAGCCCGTGATCTCGAGCGACGGCACGATCGTGTACCTCAGCACGGCCGGCGTGGCCGCCGAGGCCGTGTCGCGCGCGGGCGGCGCGGCGGCGATGGGCAGCGTCGCGGTGGTCGGCCATCGGGATCATGCGAAGCGCTGCATCCAGACCTCGCAGCAGGCGGGCATGAAGGCGGCCGCGGTTGCCGAGGTGCCGTTGCCGACGCGCTACGACCCGCAGTCGGGCCAGCCGTGGACGCGCAACCGCAGCCTGTACCTCGTGCATGACATGTATGCGCAGATGCTCGCCCGCGCGGTCGGCGCGACGATGCAGGCGTTCCCGAAGGGCTGACGCACTTTCTTTCCCCCGATTCCGATGACCATGCAGACCCGCCGCCATTTCCTCGCTTCCGCTGCCGCGCTTGCCGCGACCGGTACCGCCAGCACGCCGGGCTTCGCCGGCGACGCTCCCGTTTCAGACGCCGAACTGCAACGCCAGATGCTCGGCAAGCTGACGAACGAACTGAACGACCGCGCAGCCGCCGCCGACGAGGCCGGTTACCTGTTCGAGACGTTTTTCTCGTGGACGCCGCCGACCGTCCAGGCCACGGCCATCAACACGATTGCCGCATTCGCTTTGGGCAATCGCGCCGCGCCGTCGTCCGGCGCCGCGCCCGTGCCGGGCCCCGTGAACGAGGCGATTGCCGACGCGGTGTTCCTGCTGCGCCAGAAGGTTGCCGCGCGGATCTTTGCGCAGCAGGAAGTCGCGAGCGTGCTCGCGTCGAAATACGGGCTGACGGCCGGCGTGACGTCGATCGCGACACCGGCGCCGGCCGCCGGCAGCCCGATACCGACGCCCGACGGCGTCGTAACCGCGATCGTCAGGCAGGCCGGCTCGGCGTCGGCACTCGGCAACGTCGGTGTCGTCACGCATTCGGATCAGGCGTCGATTGCCGTGCGCGTGTCGAATGCCGCGGGGATGCAGGCCGCGGTGCCGGCGGGCCTGACGCTGCCGTCGCTCTACGACGCGTCCGCGCAGATGCCGGCCTTGCGGCGCCGCGATCTTTACCTGCTGAGCAACGTCGGGGTGCAACTCGGGATGCTGCGGCTCGAGCTGATCAACCGCGAATACCCGAACGGCTGACGCTGCGGGGCACTCGCGGTATCCGCTGCCGCACGACTTCACGTTCCGGGCGCCCGGTGTGCGGCGCAATCGCGAGCTACGGGCCGTTCAAGACGCCTTCGCCGCACGACACGTCGCAGCGAAGGGTGTTGTTCCGCAACGGCCGCTTCCACTTGCCGGAGGACGCGCAGCGCTTCTGCGTGCAGCGCGTTACCGACCCCACGAAGGTGGCCAGCAGGCGCGTGTCGCCGTGACACGCATCCCGTGCGACGGCTGCAACCGCCGCCGCGCCGTTCGCGCCCGCATTTGCCGGGTAATGCCGATACAGGTATTGGCACTACCAGCCAAACCACTGTTTTTAATGGGTTTTTTCGCGTGCGGCCCGCGCCGTGACGCGTTCTGCGTGGCATAATCGACCGCATCCGCAAGGCTTGTAGTCACAACGACCCCGCATACCCATGGCACAGACTCTCTACGACAAACTGTGGAACACCCACGTGGTCCACACCGAGGAAGACGGCACGACTTTGCTCTACATCGACCGTCAGCTGCTGCATGAAGTCACGAGCCCGCAGGCATTCGAAGGGCTGAAGATCGCGCAGCGTCCGGTGTGGCGCATCAGCGCGAACCTGGCCGTGTCGGACCACAACGTGCCGACCACCGATCGCAGCCACGGCATCGCCGATCCCGTCTCGAAGCTGCAGGTCGACACGCTCGACGCGAACTGCGATGCGTTCGGCATCACGCAGTTCAAGATGAACGACGTGCGCCAGGGCATCGTCCACATCATCGGGCCGGAGCAGGGCGCGACGCTGCCGGGCATGACGATCGTGTGCGGCGATTCGCATACGTCGACGCACGGCGCGTTCGGCGCGCTCGCACACGGCATCGGCACGTCGGAAGTCGAGCACGTGCTCGCCACGCAAACCCTGCTGCAGAAGAAGAGCAAGAACATGCTCGTGAAGGTCGAGGGTGCGCTGCCGCGCGGCTGTACCGCGAAGGACATCGTGCTCGCGATCATCGGCAAGATCGGCACGGCCGGCGGCACGGGCTACGCGATCGAATTCGGCGGCTCGACGATCCGCGCGCTGACGATGGAAGGCCGCATGACCGTCTGCAACATGGCGATCGAAGCGGGCGCGCGCGCGGGCATGGTCGCGGTGGACGACACGACCATCGATTACCTGAAGGGCCGTCCGTTCGTGCCGACCGGCGCGGAATGGGATCAGGCCGTCGAATACTGGCGTCAGTTCAAGTCGGACGAAGGCGCGCAGTTCGATCGCGTGGTCGAGCTGAACGCGGCCGAGATCGTGCCGCAGGTCACGTGGGGCACGTCGCCGGAAATGGTCACGTCGATCGACGGTCGCGTGCCCGATCCCGAACGCGAGAAGGATCCGGTCAAGCGCGACGCGATGGAGCGTGCGCTGGCCTACATGGCGCTCGAGCCGAACACGCCGATCGAGTCGATCAAGGTCGACAAGATCTTCATCGGTTCGTGCACGAACGCGCGCATCGAGGACATCCGCGCAGCCGCGTACGTCGTGAAGAAGCTGAACCGTCGCGTCGCGTCGAACGTGCGGCTCGCGATGGTCGTGCCGGGCTCGGGCCTCGTGAAGGCGCAGGCCGAGCGCGAAGGGCTCGACAAGGTGTTCACGGATGCCGGTTTCGAATGGCGCGAGCCGGGCTGCTCGATGTGCCTCGCGATGAATGCCGACCGGCTGGATCCGGGCGAGCGCTGCGCGTCGACGTCGAACCGCAACTTCGAAGGGCGGCAGGGCGCGGGCGGTCGCACGCACCTCGTGAGCCCCGCGATGGCGGCGGCCGCGGCCATCGAAGGTCACTTCGTCGACATTCGCAAGCTGGGGTGACGCGTGACGGCATCGAAGGTCATCGCGCGGCTGGTTGCCGCGCTGGCGCTGGCGGGGCTGGGTTTCGGCCTTGCGGGCTGCAATACCGTCCAGGGCTTCGGGCAGGACGTCAACGCCGCCGGCAATGCGCTGAAGCGCGCCGCGGAGTGACGAGTCCCGCCGAGAATTTGTCGATGTGCGCCGGCTGAACGCCGGCCCTTCAACCGGATAGACGGATCATGGAAAAATTCATTGTGCATACCGGCGTCGTGGCGCCGCTCGATCGCGAGAACGTCGACACCGACGCGATCATCCCGAAGCAGTTCCTGAAGTCGATCAAGCGCACGGGCTTCGGTCCGAACGCGTTCGACGAATGGCGTTACCTCGATCACGGCGAGCCGGGCCAGGACAACTCGAAGCGTCCGCTGAATCCCGACTTCGTGCTGAACCAGCCGCGCTACCAGGGTGCATCCGTGCTGCTCGCGCGCAAGAACTTCGGCTGCGGCAGCTCGCGCGAGCACGCGCCGTGGGCGCTGCAGCAGTACGGCTTCCGCGCGATCATCGCGCCGAGCTTCGCGGACATCTTCTTCAACAACTGCTACAAGAACGGGCTGCTGCCGATCGTGCTGACCGAGCAGCAGGTCGATCACCTGTTCAACGAGACGGCTGCGTTCAACGGTTTTCAGCTGACGATCGACCTCGACGCACAGGTCGTGCGTGCGGGCGACGGCCGCGAATATCCGTTCGAGATCGCCGCGTTCCGCAAGTATTGCCTGCTGAACGGCTTCGACGACATCGGCCTCACGCTGCGCCACGCGGACAAGATTCGCCAGTTCGAGGCCGAGCGCCTCGTGAAGCAGCCGTGGCTCAATACCAAGCTGGTCGGCTGACGTGCCTTTCGGGCGGGCGCGCCGGCGGCGCGCCCGCCGGCCTGCCTCATAAAACCTATCCAGTCAGGAATTTCGCATGAAGATTGCAGTGCTGCCCGGCGACGGCATCGGTCCGGAAATCGTCAATGAAACGGTGAAGGTGCTGAACGCACTCGACGAGAAGTTCGAACTCGAACAGGCGCCGGTCGGCGGCGCGGGCTACGAGGCAAGCGGTCATCCGCTGCCGGACGCGACGCTGGCGCTCGCGAAGGAAGCCGACGCGATCCTGTTCGGCGCCGTGGGCGACTGGAAGTACGACTCGCTCGAGCGCGCGCTGCGCCCCGAGCAGGCGATCCTCGGGCTGCGCAAGCATCTCGAGCTGTTCGCGAACTTCCGCCCGGCGATCTGCTACCCGCAGCTCGTCGATGCGTCGCCGCTGAAGCCGGAGCTGGTCGCGGGCCTCGACATCCTGATCGTGCGCGAACTGAACGGCGACATCTACTTCGGCCAGCCGCGCGGCGTGCGTGCCGCACCGGACGGCCTGTTCGCGGGCGAACGCGAAGGCTTCGACACGATGCGTTATTCGGAACCGGAAGTGCGCCGTATCGCGCACGTCGCGTTCCAGGCGGCCCGCAAGCGCGCGAAGAAGCTGCTGTCGGTCGACAAGGCGAACGTGCTCGAAACGTCGCAGTTCTGGCGCGACATCATGATCGACGTGTCGAAGGAGTACGCGGACGTCGAGCTGTCGCACATGTACGTCGACAACGCGGCGATGCAGCTCGCGAAGGCGCCGAAGCAGTTCGACGTGATCGTCACCGGCAACATGTTCGGCGACATCCTGTCGGATGAAGCGTCGATGCTGACGGGCTCGATCGGCATGCTGCCGTCGGCGTCGCTCGACAAGAACAACAAGGGCCTGTACGAACCGTCGCACGGTTCGGCGCCGGACATCGCGGGCAAGGGCATCGCGAACCCGCTCGCGACGATCCTGTCGGCCGCGATGATGCTGCGTTACTCGCTGAATCGTGCGGAGCAGGCCGACCGTATCGAGCGCGCGGTGAAAACGGTGCTCGAACAGGGCTACCGCACGGGCGATATCGCGACGCCGGGTGGCAAGCAGGTCGGCACGACGGCGATGGGCGACGCGGTGGTCGCGGCGCTGTAACGCAGGCAAGTAGAAAGGGCGCGAACGGGCCGCGAAATCGGCCGGTTCGCGCGCGGTTGGCCGTTGTGCGGGCAACCGGCTTTGTGTAGACTCGAACGATGGCGCAAATTTCCCTGATCTCCCCGGTCTTGAAACTCCACGGCAACATTGCCCGTGCGGGTGCGCGCGCCATCGTCATCACGAAAACCATTACCACGAAAACGATCATTAAACGCTGATCGTCCGTCGTGCCCGCCTATTTCCCCGCGCGGTCACACCGGGGACGGAAATGGCGGGGAAGCTCCATCAAAGGGTTAGTCATGAACGTAGGTCTCGTAGGTTGGCGCGGCATGGTCGGCAGCGTCCTGATGCAGCGCATGCAGGAAGAGGGCGATTTCGACCTGATCGAACCGGTGTTTTTCAGCACCAGCAACACGGGCGGCAAAGCGCCGTCGTTCGCGAAAAACGAGACTACGCTCAAGGACGCGACCAACGTCGACGAGCTGAAGAAGTGCGACGTGATCATCACGTGCCAGGGCGGCGACTACACGAACGACGTGTTCCCGAAGCTGCGCGCGGCGGGCTGGAACGGCTACTGGATCGATGCGGCATCGTCGCTGCGGATGAAGGACGACGCGGTCATCATCCTCGATCCGGTCAACCTCGACGTGATCAAGGACGCGCTCGTCAAGGGCACGAAGAACTTCATCGGCGGCAACTGCACGGTCAGCCTGATGCTGATGGCGCTCGGCGGCCTGTTCCGCGAGAACCTCGTCGACTGGATGACGGCGATGACCTACCAGGCCGCATCGGGCGCGGGCGCGCAGAACATGCGCGAACTGCTGTCGCAGATGGGCACGCTGAACGGCGCGGTGAAGGAGCAACTCGCCGATCCGGCATCCGCGATCCTCGACATCGACCGCCGCGTGCTGGCCGCGATGAACAGCGACGCGATGCCGACCAGCAACTTCGGCGTGCCGCTCGCCGGCTCGCTGATCCCGTGGATCGACAAGGATCTCGGCAACGGGATGTCGAAGGAAGAGTGGAAGGGCGGCGCGGAAACCAACAAGATCCTCGGCAAGCCGGCAATGGGCGAGCCGGGTTCGATTCCGGTCGACGGCCTGTGCGTGCGGATCGGCGCAATGCGCTGCCACTCGCAGGCACTGACGATCAAGCTGAACAAGGACGTGCCGCTCGACGAGATCAACGGCATCCTCGCGTCGGCGAACGACTGGGTGAAGGTCGTGCCGAACGAGCGTGAAGCGTCGATGCGCGACCTGTCGCCGGCGAACGTCACGGGCACGCTGACGGTGCCGGTCGGCCGCCTGCGCAAGCTCGCGATGGGCGGCGAATACCTGTCGGCGTTCACGGTCGGCGACCAGCTGCTGTGGGGTGCGGCCGAGCCGCTGCGCCGCATGCTGCGCATCCTGCTCGACAAGTAAGCTCGTGTGTCCGGCCCGCGATGCGCGGGCCGCGTTGCACAAGATGGCGCGCCGCGCCGGCCTTGACGATATCAGGGCTGGCGCGGCGCGTTTTTCATGTGCGCGTCAGCGCATGTTCAGCAGCGTCTGGTCGACGGTCTGCTGGGTCTTGATCGTCTGCGCATTGGCCTGATAATCGCGCTGCGCCTTGATCAGGTTCACGAGCTCGGTCGTCAGGTCGACGTTCGAGTTTTCCAGCGCACTTCCCTGCAGCGTGCCGTGGTTCGTGCTGCCCGGCGCGGAGATCTGCGGCACGCCCGACGCGGCGGTTTCCACATACTGATTGCCGCCGATGTTCTCGAGCCCGTTCGGGTTGTTGAAGTTCGCGAGCGCGATCAGGCCGAGCACCGCGCTCTGGCCGTTCGAGTAGTTGCCGGTCAGCTTGCCGTCGGTGCCGATCGAGAACGTCGTCAGCGTGCCGCTCGCGAAGCCGTCTTGTGCGAGGTTGGTCACGCCGCTCTTTCCGCCGAACTGCGTCGTGCCGCCCAGGTCGAGCGTCAGGTTCTGCGGATTGGCGCCGCCCGACGCGTTGGGGATCGAAAACGCGAACTGACCGAGGCTCGGCGTCGGCTGGCCGGTGGCGGCCGATGTCGTCGAGGTGATCCGGCCCGATGTGTCGAACGTGACGGTGCCGAGATTCGTCGGCGTCTGGCCCTGCACGCCCGCGTAGGCCTGCCAGGTGCCGGCCGCGTTCTTCGTGAAGTACATCGACACCTGCTGCGAGCCGCCGAGCGTGTCGTACACCTGGATCGACGAATTGTAGTTGTACGTGGTGTTGTCGCCCGGGTTGAACGGCGTCTTGGCCGGCACCTTGTCCTGCGAATTCAGGTTGAACTGGCCGGTGATCTTCGTCGTCGCCTGCGGGGCGATGTTGTTGGTCGGCGCCTGCAGCGGCACGGTCGCCGCGGTATTGATCGCGCCGCCCGGGCCTGCCGCATAGCCCATCAGGTTGCGGTTTTGCGAATCGACGATGGCGCCGCTCTTGTCGCGGTGGAATACGCCGTCACGCGAGTACGTCGTCACGCCGTTGTTCGACATCTGGAAGAAGCCGTTGCCGTTGATCGCGATGTCGAGCGACGACTTCGTCGTGTTGATCGTCCCCTGGCCGAATTGCTGCTGCACCGACGCGAGCCGCGTGCCGATGCCGATCTGCGTGTTGGTCGACGTCGCAACCGAATTCGCGTACATGTCGGCGAAGTTCGCGCGCCCCTGCTTGAAGCCGACCGTGTTTGCGTTCGCAATGTTGTTGCCGATCACGTCGAGATGGTTCGCCGCGCCGGCCAACCCGCTCAAACCCTGCTGATAGCCCATGTTCGATCCCCGTAACGAGCTGGTGAGTAGATGCAGTCGTGCGACTGCGCGATGCCTCCCTGGCACCTCACGACGTCAGCCCGGCCGCGCGCGTGCCCGCCTTTCCGGCAGGTGCGTGCGCGATGGTCGAACTGCGCCGATTCTTGTTTGAAGACGATCGTAACGACGGCAATTATTCGATCTGTGTAATTTTGTGTAATGTAATTGAATTGCTGTCGAAATGATCGATTTCGTATGAGCAATGAAACGGGGGTAAGGCTTGGAAGCCTTGTGCGGCGGGGGTTTGGGGGTGGAAATGTCCAATCCGACGATAAGAGAGGGGAATTGGCCTCTTATCGATCAATTGAAATTTATTTCAATGGATTGGAGGATCGGCGGGATTTGTTTTTATTGGATATTGCTAATTCATTAACGGCAGGTGGCGCGATTTATTGAGCAAACGTGCCCGATTTCGCGGTCGTGGCGCGGCATCGAGCCCCGGAGTGGGCAGGCCGCCGGGTGAGCGGCAAGGGGCGCGCCATTCGTTCGGGACGGGATGCGGCCGGGCGTTTTTCAGTCGAGGGAGGTGTGCTTCCGATCGATCGGGAACGCTGGTCGCACCGTGTGAACCCGGGCATCGGAGCGGCCCGGCCGGCGGGTGCGCGGACGCGCGAACGCGGCCGGTTGCACCCATCGGCGACGAATTCGGCCCGAACCCGATCACGTGAAGTAAACTACGCGGTTACGACGCACAGACCCGCCGAAAGCGTCGCGTTCAACGCGACGCTTTTGCATTTCTGCGGCAACTTTATTGACGCTTTCAACCGCGAATCCGAGCCGCGCCCGCGCGCGGCGATAGAGCCAACGATGTCCCGAATTTCCTTGTTTCCGCGTCAGTCCCGTCTGTCGCGCGCCGTGCGTGGCGCGCTGGCGATCCTGGCGCTCGGCGCAACCGCATCGGCCTGGGCGGCCGGCACCGGCGAACTGCCGGCGTCCGCTGCCGGCGGTGCAGTGCCGCTTACCGTGACGGTCCAGCCCGGCCAGTCGCTGAACGACATTGCGAAAGCGGCCACGCAGTCGCGCGATCCCGGTGTGCTCGCGCGCGCCGGCCGCGCGCTGTTCGACGCCAATCCGCAGGCGTTCATGAAGCACGACGCGAGCCGCCTGAAAGTCGGCGCGACGCTGACCGTGCCGGCGCTCGATGCGACAGGCGCGGCACTCGTGCCGGCAGCTGCATCCGGTGCATCGGGTACGACGGCAGCGTCCGCGCCCGTCGCGGCATCCGGCGGCACGGCGGTCGCGCAGCATGGTGCGTCGGCGCCGCATCCGGGGTCGACCCCGGCGGCGACCGTGCCATCCGCGCCGGTGGCGCCGGCCGTGCATGCGGCTCCGGTGAGCGGCGCGAGCGTCGCGACGGCCGCCGGTGCGGCGGCATCGCTCGGCGCTTCGGCGGCACACGGCGCATCGGCCGTCGAAAGCATGCAGCCGGCGGCGCCCGTTGCCGGCGCAAGCGGTCCGCATGTGTGGAGCGGCGCGATCCAGTCGGTGCCGTCGTCCGCGAGCGGTGCCGCGCTTCCGCCTGTTGCGGGCAGCCAGGTTTCGGGCATGAACGAACCGGCCGGCGCGGCGCCCGCCACGGGCGCGTCGCAGCCGCGGCCGTCGAGCCTGCAGCAACTGCTGGCGCTGAAGAACCGCGTGCTGATGGAGCTGCAGAAGCACGGCATCGGCAAGCCGGCCACGACGAACGAGGTCACGCCGGCGCCCGTGCCGGCACCTGTTGCGCCGCGTCCGGCCGCGAACGAAACGGGCGCGTCCGCTGCCGCGCCGACGGCAGGTGAAGCCACGTCCGGCGTTGCTGCCAGCGCAGTCCAGCCGGCATCGGTATCGGCGCCCGCGCAACCGGCCGCGCCGGTCGCGGCACCTGCGCGCAGTACCGGGCAGATGGACTGGCGTCCGGCCGCGGTGGCCGGTGCGGCCGTGATCGTCCTCGCCGCGGGTTTTGCTTGGCGCAAGCGCCGGAAGGGCCGGCGCGCGGAAGAAACGGGTGATGCGGGTACGAGCGCGACGGCTGCTGCGGTCGTCGCGGGCGGGGCCGCGGCTGCTGCGGCAGAAACCGACGCCGCGCCGTCCGTCGAGCCGGAACTGCCGATCCGGCCCGAGATGCCGGTCGCACGCGACGCGGCTTCCGACTTGAGCCTTGCCGCGGCCACTGCCGCAGCGGCGGAGACGGTCGAGACGCCTGATACGGATGTGCCGCCGGCGCCGGAAGTGGTGCCGCCGCATGACGAGCAGCCCGAATTACCGGCCGCGCACGCCGTAGTGCCGACCGCGAGCGAGGCGGCTCCGGCTCCGCACGATGCCGAGCCGGTAGAGAAGATCGCTGCCGAAAAGCCCGCGGATCAGCCTGCCGAGACGCCGATCGCACCCGCGGCCACCGAAACGCAGCACGCGGCGCTGATGCAGAACGCGATCAGCGCGCTCAACAGCCTCGACATGCCGCTGCCGCCGCGCACGCAGGACGAGCCGTCGCCGGCGACGGACGAGTCTGCCGCGCAGGCAACGCAGTCCGACACCGATCAAGTTGCAACTAACGGTCAAGCCAGCCAGCGCCTCCCGATTGGCGCGATCGATCCGGCCCCTGAACATCCGGCCGACCAGGACGACGAGTTCGATTGGGATCCGGACGCGGCGACGCCTGCCGGCCAGGCGGGCAGCCCGTTCGCGACGTCGTCGCTGCCGCCGCTCGGCGGCGCGCAGTTCGGCGCGCTGAAGCTCGACTTCGATCTGGACCTGCCGTCTACGCCGGGCGCCGCGTTGCCGGCGCTGACGCCGGACGAACTTGCCCGCATCGCGCGCAACAAGCTCGACCTCGCGACCGAATACGTCGAGCTGGGCGACCTGTCCGGCGCACGGACGCTGCTGCAGGAAGTGGTCGACGCAAACGACACCGCGACGCGCGACGATGCGCGTGCGCTGCTCGCGAAACTGGCGGACGAGGCGTGATGCGGATCGCGCTCGGCATTCAGTACGACGGCGCGGCGTTCTGCGGCTGGCAGGCGCAGCCGCACGGCAAGACGGTGCAGGACCGGCTCGAGCACGCGCTGGCCGAGTTCGCGCGCGTGCCGCTGCATACGACGGTGGCCGGGCGGACCGACACGGGCGTGCACGGGCTCGGGCAGGTCGTGCATTTCGATACCGACCTGGATCGCGAGGTGTTCTCGTGGGTGCGCGGGACCAACGCGTTCCTGCCGCCGACCGTGGCGGTGCAATGGGCGAAGCCGATGCCGGAGACGTTTCACGCGCGTTTCTCGGCGTTCGAGCGCACCTATTACTACGCGCTGTACGTGCATCCCGTGCGCTCGCCGATGCTGGCGGGGCGCGCGGGCTGGATCCACACGCCGCTCGACGACGACGCGATGCGCGCCGCCGCCGCGCACCTGATCGGCGAGCACGACTTCTCGTCGTTCCGGTCGTCGGAATGCCAGTCGAAGACGCCGGTCAAACACCTGTACCAGATCGACGTGCGGCGCGTGGGCCATTTCATTCATTTCCGGTTCCGCGCCAACGCGTTCCTGCACCACATGGTGCGCAACCTGATGGGTTGCCTCGTCGCGGTCGGCCGCGGTCGTTATCCGGCCGACTGGCTTGCCGACGTGCTGGCCGGGCGCGATCGCACTCTCGCGGCGCCCACGTTCATGGCCGACGGGCTGTACCTCGCCCACGTCGGCTACCCGGCGGAATTCGCCGTCCCGCCCGCGCAGCTCGGCAGCGTGCCGTGGAGCAGCGTCTGGGCCGACCTGGACCCTCAACCATGACGGATCACGCCGTGTCTCCTTCGACTCCCGCAGCGGCCGGCCTGCCGCCGCGCACGCGCATCAAGCTGTGCGGGCTGTCGCGCCCCGAGGACGTGCTGCACGCGGCGGCGCTCGGCGCCGACGCGATCGGCCTCGTGTTCTACCCGAAGAGCCCGCGCGCGGTGACGATCGCGCAGGCGGCCGAGCTGGCGCGCCTCGCGCCGCCGTTCGTGTCGGTGGTCGGGCTGTTCGTGAACGCGACCGAAGCCGAGATCGAAGCCGTCGTGCGCGACGTGCCGCTCACGCTGCTGCAGTTCCACGGCGACGAGACGCCGGAACAGTGCGACGCGCTCGGCCGCGCGGCCCGCCTGCCGTGGTTGCGCGCGGTGCGCGTCGGCCCCTCGACGCAGCGTGCCGATTTGGTAGAATCGGCACTTCATTATTCGAAAGCGCGCGGCCTCCTGTTCGACACCCTGGTGCCGGATTACGGCGGTAGCGGCAAGGTCTTCGATTGGTCTCTTATTCCCGCAGAGCTCGCGCATCGGGCCGTTTTGAGTGGTGGCTTGAGCGCGCAAAACGTCGGTGATGCGATTCGCCAGTTGCGCCCGTTTGCTGTCGATGTCTCGAGTGGCATCGAAGTGGAGGGCGCGAAGGGCGTGAAGGATCACGCCCGGATGGCGGCGTTCGTACGCGCGGTGCGCGAAGCGGATGCCGGGTGATGCAAGCCGGCGCGGCCCCGAAAGCGGGGCGCCCCGACCGATCGAGAGAGACACCATGTACAACCTTCCTGATGACCGCGGCCACTTCGGCCCGTATGGCGGCGTGTTCGTCGCCGAGACGCTGATTCACGCGCTGGACGAACTGCGCGCGGCGTATGAAAAATTCCAGAACGATCCCGATTTCGTCGCCGAATTCGAGCGCGAGCTGAAGCATTTCGTCGGCCGCCCGTCGCCGATCTATCACGCGCAGCGCTGGAGCGAGACGCTCGGCGGCGCGCAGATCTACCTGAAGCGCGAGGACCTGAACCACACGGGCGCGCACAAGATCAACAACGTGATCGGCCAGGCGCTGCTCGCGAAGCGCATGGGCAAGAAGCGCGTGATCGCCGAGACGGGCGCCGGCCAGCACGGCGTCGCGACCGCGACGATCTGCGCCCGCTTCGGGATGGAGTGCGTCGTCTACATGGGCTCGGAAGACGTGCGCCGCCAGGCCGCGAACGTCTACCGGATGAAGCTGCTTGGAGCGACGGTCGTGCCGGTCGAATCGGGTTCGCGCACGCTGAAGGACGCGCTGAACGAAGCGATGCGCGACTGGGTCACGAACATCGAAAGCACGTTCTACATCATCGGCACGGTCGCGGGCCCGCACCCGTACCCGATGATGGTGCGCGACTTCCAGCGCGTGATCGGCGACGAGTGCAAGGTGCAGATGCCCGAGCTCGCGGGCCGGCAGCCGGACGCGGTGATCGCCTGCGTCGGCGGCGGCTCGAACGCGATGGGCATCTTCTATCCGTACATCGACGACACGTCGGTGCAGCTGATCGGCGTCGAAGCGGCCGGCGACGGCCTCGACACGGGCCATCACGCGGCGTCGCTGATCGCCGGCAGCCCGGGCGTGCTGCACGGCAACCGTACCTACCTGCTGCAGGACGACAACGGCCAGATCATCGAGACGCATTCGGTGTCGGCGGGCCTCGACTATCCGGGCGTCGGCCCCGAGCACGCATGGCTGAAGGACAGCGGCCGCGCACAGTACGTCGGCATTACCGACGAGGAGGCGCTGAAGGCGTTCCACGACTGCTGCCGGATCGAGGGGATCATTCCCGCGCTCGAGTCGAGCCACGCGATCGCGTACGGCGTGAAGCTCGCGCCGACGTTGCCGAAGGACAAGATCCTGCTCGTCAACCTGTCGGGCCGCGGCGACAAGGACATGCACACGGTCGCCGAGCGATCGGGCATCGAGCTCTGACCCCGACCGATGCGTGACCTGATCGAAGAACCGGGCGGCGGTGCCGCGAGCGAGGCGGGGGCGGCGGTTCAACCCGCCGCCGCCGTGCCGCGCGCGCTGCCGTCCGGGATCGAACTGCACAACCGCGATTTCCTGACCGATGCCGCGCACCTGCCGGACGCGTCGATCGACCTGATCGTCGCCGATCCGCCGTACGGGCTCGGCAAGGACTACGGCAACGACTCGGACAAGCGTTCGGGCGACGACTTTCTCGCGTGGACGCGCGAGTGGCTCGAGCTCGCGATTCCGAAGCTGAAGCCGAGCGGGTCGATGTACATCTTCTGCACGTGGCAGTACGCGCCGGAAATCTTCAGTTTCCTGAAGACGCAGCTCACGATGGTCAACGAGATCATCTGGGACCGGCGCGTGCCGAGCATGGGCGGCACGACGCGCCGTTTCACGTCGGTGCACGACAACATCGGCTTTTTCGCGGTTTCCAGGGCGTATTACTTCGATCTCGATCCGGTCCGCATCCCGTACGACGCCGACACGAAGAAGGCCCGCTCGCGCAAGCTGTTCGAAGGCAGCAAGTGGCTGGAGATGGGCTACAACCCGAAGGACGTCTGGTCGGTTTCGCGCCTGCACCGGCAGCACGCGGAGCGCGTCGATCATCCGACCCAGAAGCCGCTGGAAATCATCGAGCGGATGGTGCTCGCAAGCTGCCCGCCGGGCGGCCGCGTGCTCGATCCGTTCATGGGCAGCGGCACGACCGCGGTGGCCTGCGCACGGCAGGGGCGCGACTTCGTCGGCTACGAGATCAACGAAAGCTATTGTGCGATCGCGCACGAGCGTGTGAACGCGCTCGCTGCGCCGGCGTGCGCGTGAATCGCGCCGCCGCGTCGCCGAAGCATTGAGGAAAAATTGCCATGTCCCGTATTCAGCAAACCTTCGCCGCGCTCGCCGAACAAGGCCGTAAGGGCCTGATCCCGTTCATCACGGCCGGCGATCCCGATCCCGCGAAAACCGTCGAATTCATGCACGCGCTCGCCGAAGGCGGCGCGGACGTGATCGAACTCGGCGTGCCGTTCTCGGACCCGATGGCCGACGGCCCGGTGATCCAGCGCTCGTCGGAGCGCGCGCTCGCGCGCGGCGTCACGCTGAAGAGCGTGCTCGCCGACGTGAAGCGCTTTCGCGAAACCGACCCCAAAACGCCCGTCGTGCTGATGGGTTATGCGAACCCGATCGAGCGGATGGGCGTCGACGCGTTCGCGGCCGAAGCGCAGGCGGCCGGTGTCGACGGCGTGCTTGTGGTCGACTATCCGCCGGAAGAGGCGGGCGTGTTCGCCGAGAAAATGCGCGCCGCGCAGATCGATCCGATCTTCCTGCTCGCGCCCACGTCGACCGACGAACGTATCGCCGACGTCGGCAAGATCGCGAGCGGCTACGTGTACTACGTGTCGCTCAAGGGCGTGACCGGCGCAGGAAATCTGGATGTTTCGAGCATTGCGGGTAAAATCCCGGCCATCAAGTCGCGCGTGCCGGTTCCGGTCGGCGTCGGCTTCGGTATCCGCGACGCCGAAACGGCGCGCGCGGTGGCCGAGGTGTCGGACGCGGTCGTGATCGGTAGCCGCCTCGTGCAACTGCTCGAAAGCGCTGCGCCGGAGGGTGCCGCCGCCGCGCTGAAGACTTTCATTGCCGAGCTGCGCGCCGCCCTGGACGGCGCGGGCAAGACGGCGCGATAAACACAACACAGGAAGCGGGAACGGGCCGGTCGGCCCGGCCCGCCACGGAACAGGAAACCATACGATGAGCTGGCTCGACAAACTGTTGCCGCCGAAGATCAAGCAGACCGACCCGAAAAGCCGCAAGGGCATTCCGGAAGGCCTGTGGGTCAAGTGCCCGTCCTGCGAGGCCGTGCTGTACCGTAACGACGTGGACGCGAACCTGCACGTGTGCCCGAAGTGCGATCACCACATGCGCATCGGCGCGCGTGAGCGCCTCGACGGGCTGCTCGATCCGGAAGGCCGTTATGAAATCGGTCAGGAAGTCGTGCCGGTCGACACGCTCAAGTTCAAGGACAGCCGCAAGTACCCCGATCGTCTGAAGGAAGCGATGGACGACACGGGCGAGACCGACGCGATGGTCGTGATGGGCGGTGCGATCCACACGCTGCCGGTGGTCGCGGCCTGCTTCGAGTTCTCGTTCATGGGCGGCTCGATGGGCTCGGTGGTCGGCGAGCGCTTCGCACGCGGCGCGCAGAACGCGCTCGAACAGCAGGTGCCGTTCATCTGCTTCACCGCGTCGGGCGGTGCACGGATGCAGGAAAGCCTGCTGTCGCTGATGCAGATGGCGAAAACCACCGCGATGCTGACCAAGCTGGCCGAAGCGAAGCTGCCGTTCATTTCGGTGCTGACCGACCCGACGATGGGCGGCGTGTCGGCGAGCTTTGCATTCCTCGGTGACGTCGTGATCGCCGAACCGAAGGCGCTGATCGGCTTCGCCGGCCCGCGCGTGATCGAGCAGACGGTCCGCGAGAAGCTGCCGGAAGGCTTCCAGCGCGCCGAATTCCTGATCAAGACGGGCGCGATCGACATGATCGTCGACCGTCGCAAGATGCGCGACGAGATCGCGCAACTGCTCGCGCTGCTGCAGCGACAGCCGGCCGACGCGCTGGCTTGACCGGCGCAAGGTTGTGAACTCTGCGCGTCGCCTGGCTTCCGCGTCAGGCGACGCGCTTCGTTTTTTGGCGTAGTGGCGGTACCGATCCAGATTTGAACCGATGAGCACTTTTCCCACTCTCGACGCGTGGCTTTCGCATCTCGAACGCGCGCACCCGGTCGGCATCGACATGGGCCTGACCCGCATCGGGCAGGTCAAGGCGGCGCTGCAGCTCGAATTCGCGTGCCCCGTCATTACCGTCGGCGGCACGAACGGCAAGGGCTCGACCTGCGCGTTCCTCGAGACGATCCTCGTGCGCGCGGGCTACAAGGTCGGCTGCCACACGTCGCCGCACCTGCTCGAATTCAACGAGCGCGCGCGCGTGAACGGGCAGAACGTCACCGATGACGAACTGCTGCCGCACTTCGAGGCCGTCGAAGCCGCGCGCACGTCGTTACCCGAGCCCGTGTCGCTCACGTACTTCGAATTCACGACGCTCGCGATCCTGCACCTGTTCGCGTCGCGCGGGCTGGACGCGGTGATCCTCGAAGTCGGCCTCGGCGGCCGGCTCGACGCGGTCAACATCATCGATACCGATTGCGCGATCGTCACGAGCATCGACATCGACCACACCGAATACCTCGGCGACACGCGCGAGAAGATCGCGTTCGAGAAGGCCGGGATCTTCCGTGCCGGCAAGCCGGCGATCTGCGGCGATCCGGCCGCGCCGCAAACGCTGATCGACCACGCGGAAGCGATCGGCGCCGACCTGTGGCTCGTCGGCCGCGATTTCCGCTACGAGGCGCAGGCAGGCGCGGAGCGCCAGCAGTGGAGCTACCTCGGCCGCGAGAAGCGCTATCCGGCGCTGGCGTATCCGGCGCTGCGCGGCGCGAATCAGCTGATCAATGCATCGGCCGCGCTTGCCGCGCTCGAGGCGTTGCGCCCGGTGCTGCCGGTGTCGGCGCAGGACATCCGGCTCGGCCTCGCGAACGTCGAACTGCCGGGGCGCTTCCAGGTGCTGCCCGGCAAGCCGGCGATCGTGCTCGACGTCGCGCACAACCCGCATGCATCGGCCGTGCTCGAGCAGAACCTCGGCAACATGGGTTTCTTCCCGTACACGTACGCGGTGTTCGGCGCGATGCACGACAAGGACATCGACGGCGTGCTGCAGCACCTGAAGGGCGAGATCGACCACTGGTGCGTGACCGACCTGCCGCTGCCGCGTGCGGCCACCGCCGAGCAGCTCGAAGCCGCGCTGCGCAAGGCCGGCGTGGAGGAGGGGCCCGATTCGAGCGTCACGCGTTACACGTCGCCCGCCGAAGCGTTTCGCGATGCACTAAAAAGAGCATCCGAGAATGATAGAATCGTGGTTTTCGGCAGTTTCCATACGGTTGCCGGCGTGCTGGCCTACCGTAAATCGCAGCAACACTGACTGACGGGCAGTTTCGGACTCAGCCATTCATGGGAATTTTCTCGTTCGGCAAGAAAGACGACGACGCGCCCCCGCGGCGCGGCGGTCGCACCGGGGCCTCCCGGAACGTGCGCACGGAGCGCACCTCTGAACGCGTCGAGCGCCGCTCGCGCCGCACCGAACGTCCGGAATCGGACGCGCTGCTCCTCGATCCGACCCTTCCAGAAAAGCAACGCGCACGCCGTCGCCTCGTCGGCGCGATCGCGCTCGTCGTCGCTGCGGTAATCGTGCTGCCGATGGTGCTCGATTCGCACCCGAAGCCGGTCACCGACGACATCGCGATCGACATCCCGAACCGGCCCGCGCACCAGGCAGTTGCGCCGCGCGACGACGATGTGTCCGACGTGCAGGCCGGCGTCGCGCATGACGAACCGCCGGCATCCGACACGGCCGTTGCGGCCGCACCGGCGCCCGCGCCGAAGGATGCCGCCAAGCCGGCCGCGAAACCCGATACCACGACCACGGCGAGCGTGACTCCGCCGAAGCCTGCGCCGAAACCGGCTGCGCCCGCGGCGAAGCCGGCTGCGCCGAAGCCCGCACCGGCGGCCGTCGCGAATGCCGACGCCGCGAGCCCGGACACCGGCGACGCGTCGTCGCCGTCGTCGCCGGCCGGTGCGCGCTTCGCGGTGCAGCTCGGGTCGTTCAAGGACGACGCGACGGCCCGTTCGTGGGCCACCAAGTTGAAATCGGCGGGCGTGCCCGCATATGTCGAGCATCGCAAGCAGTCGGATGGCAGCACGGCTACACTGTTGCGTGCAGGCCCGTTCGCGGATCGCGCGGCGGCTTCCGCCGCGATCGCGAAGGTGCGCGAAGCCGGTCTGACGCAGTAACGCACGATGCTGACGGCTTTCGACTACGCTGTATTGGCGGTGATCGTGTTGTCGGCGCTGCGCGGTGCGTGGCGCGGCTTCGTGTCCGAGATTTTCGGGCTGATCGGCTGGATCGCGGCGATCGTGATCGCGGGCCGCTACGTCGGATTGGTCGTACCGTATATACCGGCGAACTGGCCGGGCGGTGCGCTGACGCAGTGGGTGATCGCCTTCGCGTTGGTCGTGATCGGCGTGGTGCTGGTCGCCGGCGTCGCGAACGCGCTGCTGTCGCGGATCGCGCAGGCCAGTGGCCTGGGCGGCGTCGACCGCTCGCTGGGCATGATGTTCGGGCTCGTCCGCGGCTGCGTGCTGGTGGTGCTGCTGGTCGCGGCGGCCGGGCTGACCGAACTGCCCAAACAGGATTTCTGGCGCAATGCGCTATTGCGTCCTTTCGCCGAACAGGGCGTGCACGAGCTGAAGCAGCTCCTGCCCGACGGCATGGCCCAGTACGTACGCGTGTGACGACGCGGCTGGGCAGGACGGAACCGATTTTGTCATTCTGAAGGACATGCCATGTGCGGCATCGTAGGCGTTATCTCCCAATCCCCGGTCAACCAGCTGATCTATGACAGCCTGCTGCTGCTGCAGCATCGCGGTCAGGACGCGGCGGGCATCGCGACGGCGGACGGCAGCAATTTCCACATGTACAAGGCGAACGGCATGGTGCGCGACGTGTTCCGCACGCGCAACATGCGCAGCCTGCCCGGCACCTACGGCATCGGCCAGGTGCGCTACCCGACGGCCGGCTCGGCGTCGAGCGAAGCCGAGGCGCAGCCGTTCTACGTGAACGCGCCGTTCGGGATCATCCTCGCGCACAACGGCAACCTGACGAACTGGCAGCAACTGAAGGACGAGATGTTCCGGATCGACCGCCGGCACATCAACACCAATTCCGACAGCGAAGTGCTGCTCAACGTGTTCGCGCACGAGCTGCAACTGTCGACCACGGGCCTCGAGCTCGATCCGGCCTCGGTGTTCAAGGCCGTCTCGGGCGTGCATCGCCGCCTGCAGGGTTCGTATGCGATCGTGTCGCTGATCGCCGGCTACGGCCTGCTCGCGTTCCGCGACCCGTTCGGCATCCGCCCGCTCTGCATCGGCAAGCTCGAGACCGAGCACGGCACCGAATGGATGGTCGCGTCGGAGTCGGTCGCGGTCGAAGGCATCGGTTTCGAATTCGTGCGCGACCTTGAGCCGGGCGAAGCGATCTTCATCGACAAGGCCGGCAACTTCCACAGCCAGCAGTGCGCGGAGAACCCGACGCTGAACCCGTGCATGTTCGAATACGTGTACCTCGCGCGTCCGGATTCGTGCCTCGACGGCGTGCCGGTCTACAACGTGCGCCTGCGCATGGGCGACTATCTCGCCGAGAAGATCAAGCGCGAACTGCCGAACGTGCCGATCGACGTCGTGATGCCGATTCCCGATTCGTCGCGCCCGGCCGCGATGCAGGTCGCCGCGAAGCTCGGCGTTGAGTACCGCGAAGGCTTCTTCAAGAACCGCTACGTCGGCCGCACCTTCATCATGCCGGGGCAGGCCGTGCGCAAGAAGTCGGTGCGCCAGAAGCTCAATGCGATGAGCATCGAGTTCAAGGACAAGAACGTGCTGATCGTCGACGATTCGATCGTGCGCGGCACGACCTCGCACGAGATCGTGCAGATGGCGCGTGACGCGGGCGCGAAGTCGGTGATCTTCGCGTCGGCCGCGCCGCCCGTGAAGTTCCCGAACGTGTACGGCATCGACATGCCGACGCGCGGCGAGCTCGTCGCACACGGCCGCACCGACGAAGACGTCGCGAAGATCATCGGCGCCGACCACCTGATCTACCAGGACGTCGACGACCTGCGCCGCGCGGTGCGCGACATCAACCCGAAGCTCGAGCGCTTCGAGGCGTCGTGCTTCGACGGCAACTACATCACCGGCGACGTGACGCCCGAGTATCTCGATGCGATCGAGCGCGCGCGCCTCACGCCGGCGTCGCAGGCCGATCGCGATACGGCCGGCGACACCGAACGTTCGCAGATGAACCTGCAGCTGTCGGTCGAGTGACACCGGCGCACGCTTTGATCGAGGCGTGATAGGATGTGGCCTTGCGTCGATTTGATATCAGCTTGCGGACGCGGGGCGACTTCCCAAAACAGCTAAAGCGAAGGCCGGTGGCAACCGGCCCGAGTCGATCGCTGTCGTACCGCACCGAAGCCCGCTGATGCCGACGCATAGCGGGCTTTTTGTTTTTGGGCCTGGTTTTGATCTGGCCTGCGCGACGCGCGTGGCCATCGGATACGGAAAACGGAACATGGACGACTCCCTCAACTTCGACACGCTTGCCGTGCGCGCGGGCACGCTGCGCAGCGACTTCAACGAGCACTCGGAAGCGCTGTTCCTCACGTCGAGCTTCTGCTTCCAGAGCGCGGCCGACGCGGCCGAGCGCTTCGCGAATTCGGAAGACTACTTCACCTATTCGCGCTTCACGAACCCGACCGTCACGATGTTCCAGGATCGTCTCGCGGCGCTCGAAGGCGGCGAGGCGTGCATTGCGACGGCATCCGGGATGGCCGCGATCATGTCGGTCGTGATGGCCGCGCTGCAGGCCGGCGACCACCTCGTCAGCTCGCGCAGCCTGTTCGGCTCGACGCTCGGGATGTTCTCGCAGATCTTCAACAAGTTCGGGATCACGACGACCTTCGTCGACCCGACCGACCTGAACGCGTGGAAGGAAGCCGTGCGTCCGGAAACGAAGATGTTCTTCCTCGAGACGCCGTCGAACCCGCTGACCGAACTCGCCGACATCGAGGCGATCGGCAAGATCGCGAAGGCATCGAACGCGCTGTTCGTCGTCGACAACTGTTTCTGCAGCCCGGTGCTGCAGCAGCCGCTGAAGCTCGGCGCGGATGTCGTGATGCACTCGGCGACGAAATTCCTCGACGGCCAGGGCCGCGTGCTCGGCGGCGCGCTGGTCGGCTCGAAGGAATTCATCATGGGCAAGGTGTTCCCGTTCGTGCGCAGCGCGGGCCCGACGCTGTCGGCGTTCAACGCGTGGGTGCTGCTGAAGGGGATGGAGACGCTGTCGCTGCGTGTCGAGAAGCAATCGGCGAACGCGCTGGAGATCGCGCGCTGGCTCGATTCGCATCCGGCGGTCGCGCGCGTGTTTCATCCGGGCCTCGAATCGCACCCGCAGCACGAGCTCGCGAAGCGTCAGCAGAAGGCGGGCGGGGCGATCCTCTCGTTCGAGCTGAAGGGCGACACCCCCGAACAGCAGCGCGCGAATGCCTGGCGCGTGATTGACAACACGAAGCTGATCTCGATCACCGGCAACCTCGGCGACACGCGTACGACCATTACGCATCCGGCGACCACCACGCACGGCCGCATCACGCCGGAGGCGCGCGCGGCAGCGGGGATCAGCGAAGGGCTGATCCGCCTTTCGGTGGGCCTCGAGGATGCGGGCGACCTGCGCAAGGATCTCGCGCGCGGGCTGGAAGGCTGAGCGGGGCACGTCACGCATGTCGTGACGTGATCTGACGTGACGATGGACGAAGGGCCGTTCGCGCAAGCGAGCGGCCCTTCGTTTTGTGTGCCGATGAAATCGCGCGGCTTACCCGGTGCGATCGTCGCTGGCGTGCGTGTCGTTGCGCATCGCCTCCACCATCCACCGCAGCGTGTCGTCGAGCGGCGTGACGGGCAGCTCGCCCACCGCGCGCCGCAGCTTGTCGCGCGACCCGGACAGGCTCTTCACCTCGTTGTGCCGCACGAAACGCGGATCGATCGTCACGTCGATCACGTACCCGGCGATACGCGACAGCATCGCCAGCACTTCCTTCAGCGAATACGCGCGCTCCGAACACACGTTGAACGTCTCGCCGGCCGGCGCGGCTTCGACCAGCTTCAGGTACGCGGCCGTCACGTCGCGCACGTCGGAGAAATCGCGGCTCACGTCGAGGTTGCCGAGCGAGATCCGCGGGGCGTTGCGCGCGTAGTGCGCGACGAGCTTCGGCAGCAGGTACGCATCGCTCTGGCCGACACCCGTGTAGTTGAACGGCCGCGCGATCACGATCGGCAGACGGTCGGCCCACAGTTTCGCCGCGTATTCCATCGCGAGCTTGCTGACCGCGTAGTCGTTCGCCGGGGCGGGGGCGACGGTTTCGTCGAGCACGCCGGCCGTCGAATTGCCGTAGATGTTCGCGCTGCTGGCGAGCAGCACGGCCGACGGGCGGCGGTCGAGGCCCGCAAGCGCGGCCAGCAGGTTGCGGGTGCCGACGATGTTGACCGCGTAGGTTTCCGACGGCTCGTCCTGCGCGACATGCGCGCGCGCGGCGAGATGCACGACCGCATCGGGCCGGGCGTCGGCGGCCGCCGCGCGCAGCGCCTGCGCGTCGAGCAGGTCGACGGGCAGCAGCGTGCAGTGCGCGAAGGCCGGATCGTCGGGTCGCGCCGCGCCGGGCGCGACCGTGCCCCAGACCTCATAGCCGGCCGCCTGCAGGCGCTCGGCCATGTAGCGGCCCGTGAAGCCCGTCAGGCCGGTGACGAATGCACGGCGCGACGGGCGTCCGGCTTCAGAACGTGTCATGGTGTTGATTCCGCGTCAAATCGGCTTCGACCATCATCTGGCAAAGTTGTTCGAGCGTCGTCTTCGGTTCCCAGCCGAGTTTGGACCTGGCCTTGTCGGCGCAGCCGATCAGCAGGTCGACCTCGGCAGGGCGATAGAACTTCGGGTTCACTTCCACGAGCACGTTGCCGTTCGACGCGTCGAGGCCGCGTTCCTGTTCGCCCTTGCCGGTCCATTCGATCTGGTAGCCGGCCGCCGCGAACGCCATCCGCACGAAATCGCGCACGGTCTCGGTGCGGTTGGTCGCGAGCACGTAGGTGTCGGGTTCGTCGGCCTGCAGCATGCGCCACATGCCTTCGACATATTCAAGTGCAAAACCCCAGTCGCGCTTCGCGTCGAGGTTGCCGAGCTCGAGGCGGGTCGCCTTGCCGAGCTTGATCTTCGCGATGGTGTCGGTGATCTTGCGCGTGACGAACTCGCGGCCGCGCAGCGGCGATTCGTGGTTGAACAGGATGCCGCTGCTGCCGAACAGGCCATACGATTCGCGGTAGTTCACCGTCATCCAGTGCGCGTACAGCTTCGCGACGCCGTACGGGCTGCGCGGATAGAACGAAGTCGCTTCCGTCTGCGGGATCGACTGCACCTTGCCGAACATCTCCGACGTCGACGCCTGGTAGAAGCGCGTCTTCGGGCTCACGACGCGAATCGCCTCGAGCAGGTTCAACGGACCCAGGCCGGTCACTTCGGCGGTCGTCGCCGGCTGGTCGAACGACACGCCGACGAAGCTTTGCGCGGCGAGGTTGTACAGCTCGTCGGGCTGCGTGCGTTCGAGCAGGCGCAGGCTCGAGCCGGCGTCGGTCAGGTCGTGTTCGACGAGCGTGAGGTTCGGGTGCGCGTCGACGCCGAGCTCGGCGATGCGCCAGAAATTCACCGAGCTGGTGCGGCGGTAGGTGCCCGTGACCTCGTAGCCCTTGTCGAGCAGCAGCTTGGTCAGGTAGGCGCCGTCTTGCCCCGAGATCCCGGTAATGATGGCCTTCTTGCGAGTTTGGCTCATGACGTTGTCCTGGTAGAACGATGGAGGGTGAAAGTCAGGCGGTCGTGCCGGCGGCGGCCGGCAGCGCACGGCGTGCGGGGCCGCGCGTCAGGCGCCGTTCGAAGCCGTACCAGCTCAGGGTCGCGTACGCGAGCGTGATCGCGAGCGCCAGCGCGGCCGTGACGAAGCGGTTCAGGTGCAGCGGCCACAGCGCGTACAGCACGCTGAGGTGGATCAGGTACACGGTGTAGCTGACGGTGCCCACGTAGACGAGCATCGGGTTCGTCAGCACGCGCTGCACGAGGCCGCGTCCGCGCAGCGCGATCACGACGATCGACGTGCACAGCAGCAGCGAGATGCTGTAGAGCGCGGCGTTCGACAGCGGCGTGTTCGCGGCGCGAAAACGCGGGAACGACAGGTGCAGCCAGCCGAGGATCGCGAGCGACACGAGCGCGCCGACGATCGCGAGCGGATAGAACGGTTCCAGCGCGCGCCGGTCGCGGCGCAGCACGATCGCGAGCAGCGCGCCGGCGGCGAGCAGGTCCATCCGGAACGGCGTCAGGTAGTAGATCGGCCAGAACGAGTCGAACCACGGCGTCGCGATCGCGCGCAGCACGGGGGCCGCGACGATCAGCGCGGCGGCGACCCACAGCAGCGCGCGCTCCGAGCACCACAGCACGACGAACGGCCAGAAGATGTAGAACTGCTCCTCGACCGCGAGCGACCACAGCACGTTCAGGCTGTCGTGGCCGATGCTGCCGAGCGACAGCCCGATGTTGGTCGAGAAGAACGCGAACCACGGCCAGTGCGGCAGCCAGCCCGCACCGAACAGGATCGTCGACACCGCCAGCAGCAACACGTACGGCGGCAGGATGCGGCGCACGCGGCGTGCGTAGAAGTGGCTGAAGTACGACTGCCCGCGCGCCTTGCGATCGAGCAGGATGCCGGTGATCAGCAGGCCGCTCAGCACGAAGAACAGGTCGACGCCCATCCACAGCGGCGCCTTCAGCGCGTGCTGCAGGAACACGGCGCCCACCGCGATCGCGCGCAGCCCGTCGAGCTGCACGATGCGGCCGTGTTGCGGCGGCGTGGGGGCCGCGGGTCGCGAGAGGCCCGTCATCGCGCCGCTCCTTCGCGACGCGCGGCCTGAGCCGGGGCGAGTCGCACATCCGATGCGTAAACGTGAACGTAATGCATGCCATTAAATGAAATATCGAATCGAAATCGATTCTAGGGAAAAGAAATCGGCAAAAAAACGCGCGTCATTTATCCGGCGACAAACATTCAAATGCCGGTTAATTCGGTAGAGGGTTGAATGGTCGCCGCCCGGGAGGCCCCGCCAGGCGGAGAAAAGCGGCACTTTCTACAGACTGGAAAGCGAAAGGCGGTCGTAATTGCCGTTTTCGGGTGTCTTTGCGTGTCTGTTCCGGTTCGATATTTCAGGCGGAAACATCCTCAAATATTTCCAAATTTCTTGTGATTATTTTTGCTTGTAACCTGCATCGCGACGTTTGAAACCCATTTAGCGACAGGGTGCGCCGGCAGCGGTGCCGGTCGCTGTTGCATCAAGTCTGGAGAAGCGCATTGCGACGTCTGATTCTGGTAGGCATGACGGTATGCGCGACGCTGCTGACGAGCGCCGTACCGGCCGAAACGGTGTTGCCCGCGACGACGTCGTGGATCGGCAATACGTTCGGCTATGGCGACGGCAGCTGGACGCAGATCGACATCCGCGCGATCGCGGTGACGCCTGAAGGCAAGGTGTATACGAATGCGCCATGGGACGAGAGCGGCGCCGAAGCGAGCGTCTACCAGGACGGGAAGATGCTCGGCTTCGCCGGCGGCACGCACGGCTGGGGCAACCTCGGCGGCAGCGCGATCGCCGTGAACAGCAAATATGCGTACGTCGCGATCGGTGTCGGCAACGAGCGCGGCCACCTGCAGTCGCCCGGCATCTGGCCGGACAAGGGCAAGCAGTGGTTCGGCATCTCGCGCCGCACGATCGGCGACATGAAGCAGCCGGCGCCGTTCCGCGCGGCGCCGCAGGTGGCCCCGGGCGGGCGTGCCGATGCCGGCCGCGCGCGGATGGCCGCGAGCTTCATGGTGATGAACGAGGTGGCGGCGCCCGCGCGCTCGGAAACGGGCGAGCAGAAGGCGGAAGTCGGCGGCCTCGCGGCCGACGACAAGACGCTGTTCGCGACGAATCCGACGCGCGACGCGGTGGACGTGTACGACGCGGAGACGATGCAGCAGAAGGGCACGTGGAACGCGCACGAGCCGGGCCGCATCGCGCTCGCGGGCGACGGCACGTTGTGGCTGCTCACGGACACGATCAAGGGGCCCGCGCACCTCGCGCACGTGCGCGCCGACGGCCGCAAGCTCGACGACGCCCCCGCGCTGCCGGAAGGCACCGACGCGGTGGATGTGGCCGTCGACGCGAAAGGGCGCGTGCTCGTCGCGGACAACGGGCCGCGCCAGCAGATCCTGATCTTCTCGAAAGGCGGCAAGGGTTATGCGCAGTCGGGCACGCTCGGCGAGCGCGGCGGCATCTTCGCGGGCCCGGTGCCGGGCCGGCCCGGGCCGCAGCGTTTCAACGGGCTGACGGGGGTCGGTGTCGACCGGGCGGGCAACATCTACGTGTCGATGAACGGCATCGGGCCGCGTCACGACACGATCGGTGCGGGGCTCGGCGCCGTGCTCGAAAGCTACACGCCGGACGGCAAGCTGCGCTGGCAGGTGCAGGGGCTGCTGTTCGTCGACGGCGCATGGCTCGACCCGGCGCGGCCGAACAGCGTGTACACGGGCAACAAGCGCTTCGAGCTCGACCTGTCGAAGCCGCCGGGCCAGGACTGGAAATACGCCGGCTTCCTGTCGAACCGCTTCAAGTATCCGGACGACCCCGTGTTCCATACGGACCAGTGGCCCGGCATGCCGATCGCACGCCGCGTCGACGGCCGCACGTTCCTGTACCTGACGGACATGTACGCCGATCACCTGAAGATCTACCGCTTCGACGCGAAGCGCGACGGCGAAGTCGCGATTCCGTCCGGTCTGATCGCGGGCCGCGCGCGGCCGGTCGACAACGTGCCGAACAAGCCGCCGGGCGGCGACTGGCTGTGGCGCGACGCGAACGGCAACGGCCGGCTGGATGCCGACGAGTTCGAGATCAATACCACCGGCAAGGCGAAGGCGGGCGGCTGGGGCTGGTGGGTCGACACGAAGGGCGACATCTGGCGCACGAGCGACGTGCGCGGCATCCACCGCTTCCAGTACGGCGGCGTCGACAAGGCCGGCAACCCGATCTACTCGTACGACAAGGTCACGACCTATCCGATGCCGCAGCCGTTCACGCAGCTGCGCCGCTCGATCTACGACGCGCAGACGGACACGCTGTACGTGACCGGTTACACGGCCGACGCGCCGCCGCAGCCGGGCATCAACAAGGAAGTGGGCCGTGTGCTGGTCCGCTTCGACAAGTGGTCGACGGGCTCGCCGGTCGTGCGCTACCAGGTCGCGCTGCCGTGGCAGCTCGACGCGAAGCCGATCTTCGACCTGATCGGGATCACGGCCGAGGGCCGCTACCTGTTCGGGGTGGAGCCGGTCGGCAAGATCCACGTGTACGACAAGGAAACCGGCAAGGAAGTGGGCGTGATGAGCCCGGGCGCCGAGGTCGGCAAGGCATCCGGCTGGGTCGACGTGCCGTTCGGCATCAGCGCGTTCCGGCGCGATAACGGCGAGTACCTCGTGTTCGTCGAGGAAGACGCGCGCGGCAAGGTGCTGATGTATCGCTGGAAACCGTGACGGACGACGTCACACAAGGCAGAAGCATGGACAAAGGCATACTCAAGAACGTTTCGATCAACTTCATCGGGCTGATCCTGCCGACCTTCGTGTCGCTGGTGACGGTGCCCGCGTATATCCACGCGCTCGGCGTCGAACGTTATGGCGTCGTCAGCCTCGTGTGGACGCTGATCGGCTATTTCGGGATCCTCGATCTCGGGATGAGCATGGCCGCGCAGAACCACATCTCGAAGGCGCTCGCGAGCGGCAACGACGACGAAAGCGCGCGCGTGTTCTGGAGCGCGTTCTGGCTGAACCTCGGCACCGGCATCGTGGGCGGGCTGCTGATCTATTTCGGCGCGTTCATCTACACCGCTTACTTCACGAAGGTGTCGGCGGCGATGCAGCACGAGGTGTATCTCGCGCTGCCGTGGCTCGCGCTCGCGATTCCGCTGGCGAACGTGTCGTGGGTGTTCGCCGGCGCGATCAACGGCGCCGAACGCTTCGGCGTGTTCAACACGAACCAGACGATCGGCACGTTCCTGTTCCAGCTGCTGCCGCTCGGCGCCGCGTGGTGGATCGCGCCGAACCTGCAGACGGTGCTCGCCGCGGCGGTCGTCGCGCGCCTGATCGCGGCGGTGATGCTCGGCCACGCCAGCATCAAGGTGCTCGGGATCCGGCGCATCGATCCGCCGCAATGGGGCACCGCGAAAGGGCTGTTCAATTTCGGCGGCTGGATGCTGATCGCGAGCACGACGAGCATGATCGCCGACACGCTCGACCGCGTGATGCTCGGCGCCGGCATGGGCGCGAAGTTCGTCACTTACTACACGGTGCCGCAGAACCTCGTCACGCGCCTGAACATGCTGCCGAACGCGCTCGTGCGCACGCTGTTCCCGCGCCTGTCGGCCGTCGGCCGCGACCATGCGGACACGCTCGCGCGCCAGTCGCTCGAATTCCTGAACGGGGTGTTCACGCCGGTCGGCATCGTCGCGATCTTCGCGCTCGCGCCGTTCCTCACGCTGTGGGTCGGCGCGGATCTCGCCGCGCATTCGGCGCCGGTCGGCCGCGTGCTGGTGATCAGCGTGTGGCTCGTCGGCCAGGCGAGCGTCACGCGCATCCTGATCCAGTCGCAGGTCAATCCGTCCCGCGCGGCCTTTGCCGGGCTCGTCCAGATGCCGTTCTTCGTCGGCGGCCTGTGGTTCGGTATCCATCACTTCGGGCTGATCGGCGCGGCGGTGGTCGTCGCGGCGCGCGCGTTCGTCGACTACGGCGTGCTGCTGTACCTGTCGGCGATCCGGATGCGCGCGATCGTGCTCGACATGCTCGCGCACCTCGCGTTCCTGCTGGCGAGCCTGTTTCTGGCGCAGGCATGGCCGGGGCTCGTCGAGTCGATCGGCATGTGCGCGGTCGTGCTGCTGCTGAACGTCGCGTGGTCGCTCACGATGACGCCGGGGCTGCGTGCGCTCGTGCGCGACCTGTTTGTCCGTCTCAATGCGAGGAGAACCGCTTGACGTCTTCCGTTGCCTGAAAGCAGCGGATTCCCACAACTGGCGATGCACGTCCGCATCGGAGAGTGTTCAGAGCAGCGTTGGTATCCCGATCATGCACGACACCGCAACCACTGCAGGCCCACTCTCTTATTCGCAGTCCCGCGATACCTTTCGGCCGCGTCGTGCTGTCTTTCGATCCGCACGACGAACAGGACTGGGTAGAACCGCTTTCGTCGACTTCCTCGAACGTGACCCCGTGCGCCATCGCCTTGTAACGGAGCTTGTTGCGGAAGGACGACCAGGATGCGTCATAGACGCTCTTTGCCATTCTGGTCCTGGCGAGTTTGGTGGCGGACACGTTGCCGACCGCGATGTAGTCGAAGCGCCGCACCAGATCGAGCGCGAGCTTGTACTGGAAATCGGCGCGGGCATTTGCCACCTTGCCGTGCAGCTTCGCGATATGGCGCTTGTGCTTGCGTGCTCGTTGCGCTTTCGCCAGCTTTTCCGCCGCGCGTCGACCGAACCGGTCGTTGGGAAGCTTCTCACCGGTCGAAAGTGTGGCGAATTCTTTCAGACCGAGATCGATGCCGACACCGGAACGGATCGGGCGCGCGGGAACTTCGGGTACTTCGATCGCGACGTTCAGGAACCAGTTGCCGCGCGCATCCTGCGCGAAATTGGTTCCATCCTTGATCTTGCCTTCGGGAAGCGGGCGACTGTTGAACACACGGAACGTGTTGCCGGCGAAGCGAAATGCATCTCCTTCACGCTTCAGGTCACGCCCCTTCAGCGGCACCCAGCCGAGCGATTTCCTGCCGCGATAGCGCAGGTACGGGCGTCGGTGCTGGTCGCGCGACTTCGCGTATTGCTCACACGTTGCGTTGACCGTGCCGGAGTGAATGCCGAGCTCCTTGCTGCTGCCGGTTGTCAGTACGTTCAGGTCGAAGCCGGTCGGCCACCTCTTGCTCCACTTGAGCGCGTGCTTCTGCGTGTCGTTGCAGAAGTTCCAGACGTAGTTCACCGCTCGGCTCTGCTTATTAAGCAGACCGCTGAGCGATTTCACCCGGTAGCGATAGACAAGAATCATGCCGGTCACTCTAACCTGGGAATGCCGTTTGTCGACGGCGCTCCTTTCTTCCCCGCCAACAATGGCAGGGCTTCTTGGAGCGACTGATGAATCGCGATCTGGCGGAACACGCCTTGTTGAATCTCGCCTCGGCCGATGCCGCCGCGGCCGAAGCCGGCGATGTCGCCGCACTGCGCCGGCCCGTGCCGGCCGAGCGCGCCAGCGCGCGGCAACCGTCGCGCGCGCTGCGCGTGGCGATCGTCCACGACTGGCTCGTGACCTACGCGGGCGCCGAGCGCGTGCTCGAACAGATCGTCGCGTGTTTTCCCGACGCCGACCTGTTCAGCCTCGTCGACTTCCTCGACGACCGCGCGTTCGTGCGCGGCAAGCCGGTGACGACGTCGTTCATCCAGAAGCTGCCGTTCGCGCGCACCAAGTACCGCAGCTACCTGCCGCTGATGCCGCTTGCGATCGAGCAGCTCGACGTGTCGGAGTACGACCTGGTGATATCGAGCAGCCACGCGGTCGCGAAGGGCGTGCTGACGGGGCCGGACCAGATGCACATCAGCTACGTGCATTCGCCGATCCGCTATGCGTGGGACCTGCAGCACCAGTACCTGGAACAGTCGAACCTCACGCGCGGGCCGAAATCGCTGCTCGCGCGGATGATCCTGCACTACATCCGCAACTGGGATACGCGCACCGCGAACGCGGTGGACGGTTTCGTCGCGAACTCCGCGTTCATCGCGCGGCGCATCAGGAAGGTCTACCACCGCGACGCGGCGGTGATCTTCCCGCCGGTCGACGTCGACGCGTTTTCGCTGAACGCGGAGAAGGACGATTTCTACCTGACCGCGTCGCGGATGGTGCCTTACAAGAAGATCGACCTGATCGTCGAGGCGTTCTCGAAGACGCCCGAGCGCAAGCTCGTCGTGATCGGCGACGGCCCCGAGATGCAGAAAATCCGCGCGAAAGCCGGCCCGAACGTCGAGATCATGGGCTACCAGCCGTTCGCGGTACTGCACGACCGGATGCGGCGCGCGAAGGCGTTCGTGTTCGCGGCCGAGGAGGATTTCGGGATCTCGGTCGTCGAGGCGCAGGCGTGCGGCACGCCCGTGATCGCCTACGGCAAGGGCGGCGCGCTCGAAACCGTGCTCGACCCGCAATCGAACCGGAATCCGACCGGGCTCTTCTTCGACGAACAGACGCCGCACGCGATCGTCGCGGCGGTCGACGATTTCGAGCGCGCGCCGCAGCGCTTCACGCCGGACGCATGCCGCGCGAACGCGGAGCGGTTTTCCGCCGATACGTTCCGGCGGCGCTTTCTCGACTACGTGGAAGCCGCGCTGCCCGGCTCGACCGCGCAGCGCGGTACGGCCGTCGCGCCGCTGCCGGCCGCGCGCGGCCCGGCGACGCTCGTGCTCGACCAGAGCGGCGTGCTTGGCGGCGCCGAGCTGTCGCTGCTCGAGATCATGAAACACATGCGCGCGAACGCCGACGTGCTGCTGTTCGACGACGGCCCGTTCCGTGCGGCGCTCGACGAGATCGGCGCGCGCGTCGACGTGGTCGACCAGGGGGCGCTCGCGGGCGTGCGCAAGCAGGGCGGCGTGTCGGTCGGCGCGGTGAAGCAGCTCGTGCGGCTCGTGCGCGATGTGGCGCGGCGGGCGCGCCGCGCCGAGGTGATCTACGCGAACACGCAGCGCGCGATGGTGGTCGCCGCGCTGGCCGGGCGGCTCGCGCGCAAGCCGGTGGTGTGGCATCTGCGCGACATCGTGAGCACCGACCATTTCGGCAGCAAGCAGTTGCTGGCGATCAAGTACTGCGCGCGGCTCGGCGTCACGCGCGTGATCGCGAACTCCGACGCGTCCGCGCAGGCGTTCCGCGCGCTGACGGGCTTCACGCCGCAGCACGTCGACGTCGTGTTCAACGGCATTTCGGCCGAGCCGTTCGATGCGCTGGAAGGCGTCAGCCAGGCCGCGCTGCGCGCGCGGCTGGGATTGCCCGAGCACGCATGGCTCGTCGGTTCGTTCAGCCGCCTCGCGCACTGGAAGGGGCAGCACGTGCTGCTGGAGGCCGCCGCGCGGCATCCCGACATGCACGTGGTGCTGGTTGGCGCGCCGCTGTTCGGCGAGGACGAATACGCGGCGCAGCTGCACGAATTCGTCGCCCGGCACGGGATGGACGAGCGCGTGCATTTCCTCGGGTTCCAGCGCGACGTGGCCGCGTGCATGACGGCGGTCGACGTCGTCGCGCATACGTCGATCACGCCCGAGCCGTTCGGGCGCGTGATCGTCGAGGGGATGCTCGCGCGCCGGCCGGTTGTCGCGGCCCGCGCGGGCGGCGTCGTCGAGATCATCGAGGACGGCGACAACGGGCTGCTCTGCACGCCGGGCGATGCGGCCGCGCTGGCCGGGGCGCTGGATACGCTGAAGCGCGACGGTGCGCTGCGCGAGCGGCTCGTCGCGAGCGGGCGTGCGACGGCGGTGCGCCGGTTCGGTACCGAAACCTACGTGGAGCGGGTCGAGAAGATTCTCGCGGATACGGCGAAGGCCGCGAAGGCGAAAAAGCAGTAATCGGCGCGAGCCGCCCCGGGAACGAGCCCTCATGCGGCAATACGCTGCGTGGGGGCTTTGCTTTTCCGCGCGGGGGGCTGGTCGGGCGAGTGGCGGGCAGGTCGTTGCGTCGTGTGGCGGGCGCGTGTTTGCACGATCGCCGTTGGGGGAGCGGCGGGCGATGTGAGAGGGCGGCGGGATAGGGCGACGTGAGAGGGCGACGTGAGAGGGCGACGTGAGAGGGCGGCGCGAGAAGACAACGCGAGAAGACGATGCCCAGGGCACCCCGCCCAGCGAAAGCCGGCCGAGGACGGCCCAGGCGGGTCGTGGCGCGGCCCGACGCCGGAAGCCTGCCCATCCCGTTCAACCCGGCGTGCCGACGCGCTCAGGCCACGATAAAGCCCCCGCGCGGCGGGGTGCCGCGCGGGGGCTCGGGAACCCGGGCCGGCCGGATCAGGCGGCCCGTTCGGGCGCCGACGTAACGACGCGGGCGGGGCGGGTCGGCTTGAAGCTGGCCGACCACGTCATCGCGGGCCGTTCGAACATCCGGTAGAACAGGTACGCGACCGGGATCGCGACGGCCATGAACGCGAACGACGGCCAGATCGACAACTGCAGTTCGGAATGGAACAGCACCGAGCCGAGGCAGACGAACAGCGGCAGGTGAATCAGATACAGCGAATAGCTGAAGTCGCCGAACCAGCTCAGCACGCGCAGCGGCGGCGTCGTGCGCGGCGGCCGGGCGAGCGCGCGGTACAGGAAGCACGCGAAGCCGGCCGACCAGAGCTGGAATGCGCCGTACTGGCCGAAATGGAATGCGCCGCAGCCGGCGGCCAGCAGCACGGCGGCCGCGCCGTACCAGGCGCGTGACGGCACGGCGACCGCGTCGCGCGGCGACTGTGCGCGCAGGTCGGCGATCCACGCGCCGATCGTCCAGGACAGCCAGTACGACGTGAAGAACTGCAGGTCGTGCCGTTCGAGCAGCCACGCCGACGCGACGTTGACGAGCGCAACCGCGGCCACGACCGCCGGCATGCCGATGCGCCGGCGTACCGCGAACAGCAGCGGGTAGATCGCGTAGAACTGCACTTCGAGCGACAGCGTCCACAGCGCGCCGTTCGACCCGTACGTGTAGCCGGCGACGCCCTGCAGCGAGAACAGGTTCACGAGGAACGCGACGAGGCCGACGTCGCGGATCTTGTGGCTGACGGGCTCGATCTGCAGGCTGACCGAGTCGAGCGCGAGCGTGAACAGCAGCGCGGCGAGCAGCACCGGGTAGATGCGCGCGAACCGGCGCATCCAGAAGTTCGGCGCGTCGAGCCGGTACGCGGGATCGGCCGCGAGCTTGAGCGCCGCGTTGCGGTGGATGCAGTAGCCGCTGATCACGAAGAAGATCGGCACGCCGGCGGAGCCCCACGCGAACGGAAAGGTGAGGTAGCCGGCGATCGCGCCCGGGTTGAGCGCATGGCCGTAAGCGTGATGGAAGCTCTGCATGCCGACCCAGACGACCTGCCGGCAGTGGAAATAGGCGACGAGCAGCGCCGCGAAGCCGCGCATCGCGTCGATCACGTGTTCCTTGTGGTCGGCGACGGGCGGCGCGGTCAGAGACGATCCGCTGAAAGCTTGCATGCGATTCGATTCCTTGCGACGGATGGACGGGAAGTTTCATCCAATCGTAATGCGCAAGAATTCGATCAATGAATAAAAAAATCTCACCGGGAAATATCGGTATTCCACATCATGGTTTTATCGCGTTCGGAAAGCGATTCCGCGAGGCGGGTCAATTATTTACCGATTTTTTTCTGATAGTTTGAAGCTCCAGTTGATTGATGCAAGGAGCGGCAAGATGGACATGCATTGGATCGCGAGCGCTGCAGTACTGCTGGTCATGGCCGTGCTGTCGGCGTATCGTGAGGCGCTGAAGAACGAACCGATTCGCCCGGGGCTCGAACGGGGCGGCGTGCCCTATATCGAGGAATTCGAATCGTAAGAATTTGTATCTGGAAAATCGGTAATTTGTTTCTGCCTCGGCACTCGGTTCGGCAATATCGACCGGGTTGAAAGGATTATATTTTTTCCGGAATCATTGGGCAATCAGTCCATATCGATAATGAGCGGAGTCGAATTGGCAGTACCGTCGATTCTCGATATGCCGTTCGGAACACAATCGCGCCGGGTCGCTGGTCGACGCGGCGCAGTCAACGCAATCAGGATGCGAACATGTTGAAAGTCACCAAGGCCGTGTTCCCCGTTGCCGGTCTCGGCACGCGGTTCCTCCCGGCAACGAAGGCGAGCCCGAAGGAAATGCTGCCCGTCGTCGACAAGCCGCTGATCCAGTACGCGGTCGAGGAAGCGATCAACGCCGGTATCACCGAGATGATCTTCGTTACCGGGCGCAGCAAGCGCGCGATCGAGGATCACTTCGACAAGTCGTACGAGATCGAGGCCGAGCTCGAGGCGCGCGGCAAGGAAAAGCTGCTCGAGCTCGTGCGCGGCATCAAGCCGAGCCACGTCAACTGCTTCTACGTGCGCCAGCCGGAAGCGCTCGGCCTCGGCCACGCGGTGCTGTGCGCGGAGAAGCTGGTGCACGGCGAGCCGTTCGCGGTGATTCTCGCCGACGACCTGCTGCACGGCGAGCAGCCGGTGCTGAAGCAGCTCGTCGACGTGTTCGACCACTATCACAGCTCGGTGATCGGGGTCGAGACGATCGCGCGCGACGACAGCCGTTCGTACGGCGTCGTCGAAGGCCGCGAATGGGAAGAAGACATCATCAAGCTGTCGGGCATCATCGAGAAGCCCGCGCCCGAGGATGCGCCGTCGAATCTCGGCGTGGTCGGACGCTACGTGTTCATGCCGACGATTTTCGATCACCTGCGCAAGCTCAAGCCGGGCGCCGGCGGCGAGCTGCAGCTGACCGACGCGGTCCAGTCGCTGCTCGCGAACGAGCAGGTGCTCGCGTATCGCTACTACGGTACGCGCTTCGACTGCGGCAGCAAGATCGGCTATCTCAAGGCCACCGTCGAGCTCGCGCTCCAGCATCCGGAAGTGAGCCGCGAATTCGAGGCCTACCTGCGTACCTGCTTGCCCGCGCTGGCTGCTGTCGCCTAAGCAGTCTCGCGCTCCGTTGTTTCAGGTGGTGGTTGTTCCGTTGGCCCCGGCCGCTCGCGCGCCGGGGCTTTTTTGCGTATACGGGCGAGCGGATGCGTGATTCCGGTGCGCACCGTCGAGGTGAGTGCGGTGGCGGGTTTGCCGTGCGAGCGTTGCCGCGTGCGGAGCCGGGCGCTCGGGCAAGCATGGGCGTCACGCCTGAAACCGGTGCCGCGGCGGGCGACCGGGCGGTCTCTGTCGCGATTCGATTGCGCGCAGCACGTCGATGTTCGGGGCCGCAGCGGTTCTGCCGGTGCCGGTCGATGACGGGGCGCCACGCCACGCTGGCCGGGTGTCGGCTTCAGGGTGTGGCCCGAATCGCGGTTTTCCCGTTCGATCGTATCCGTATCGGTGCGTCGTTCAACGTGCCGACGTGCCCGGCTGTGCGACGAACCGCCGGGCCAGCATCGCGGCGACCGGCTTCTTGAAGTCGAGCAGCCGCTTTTCGAGGTAGCGCCAGGACAGGTGCGCGAGCAGCACGGCGAGCGCGAACTGCAGCATCTCGGGCAGCGTTTCGCGGACGATTTCCGGTATTGTCCCGGGCGCGAAGTGCGCGGGCAGCACGCCGAAGCGCGTCGGAATCAGGTTGTGGAACAGGTAGAAGCCGTAGCTGATCGTGCCGAGATACACGAGCGGCGCCCAGTCGAGCAGCGCCACGACCGGATGCTCGGGTTCGCTGACGATCCACAGCAGCAGCGCGCCGAGCGACGCGGACAGGCCGAGATCCGCGAGCCCCGCGATCGCGTCGGGGAGTGCCGTGCATGCGGGCAGCACGAGGAAGAACACGACGCCTGCCGCGCCGAGCCAGCCGGGCGGCACGCGGCGCACGGCGGCCGCGCTGCGTCCGGCAAGCGCCATCGCGCCGACGCCGCCGAGTGCGATCAGCGCGAAATTCCACGGGGAAAATGCGTAGATCAGCACCGGCGACGCGTCGCACAGGTAGAGCGCGAGATGCGCGAGCGCGCACAGCACGACGGCCGCGATGCCGAGCGCGACGTGTCGCGCGGCCGGCACCGCGAGCAGCGCGAGCGGCGCGATCAGATAGAACTGCTGTTCAACCGCGAGGCTCCAGAAGTGCGACGTGGAGCCCGGCCAGCCGTCCTTCACGACGCCGATCCAGTAATTCGACAGGAACACCGCGTGCCACGCGAGCCCGAGATTGACGCCGCGCTGGTAGAACAGCGCGTGCGCGATCGCGAGCGCGGCGAGCAGCAGGTAATAGACGGGAAAGATCCGCAGCGCGCGCTTCGCGAGGAACAGCGCGAACGCATGGCGGCGCGTCATGGCGCCGCACTCGACCGCCTGGCGATTGCGATGCAGCTCGCCGACGATCAGGAATCCGCTGATGAGGAAAAACGTCCACACGCCAAGCTTGCCGACGTCGACGGCAAGGACGTGGCCCTTGTGGGACAGGAAAACGAGGATGACGGCGAGGGCTCGCAGGCCGTCGAGTCCTTTGACGTATCGGGCTTCGCGCATGGAGGCATCCGGGCATTGAGCGAGCCCAGTATAGGTGCGCAAATATCGAACGTAATTCGCGTTCGGATGCATACGTGAAGGCGTTTTTTGATGCTGGAGCGTCGATGAAATCGCCCGCATGCAAAAAAACCTGCGGGAAACCCCGCGAAAACGCACAAAAGTACTGCACGAAGCGTCACGGCGCTTGTAGAATCCGGCGTTGAAGCGCGCGCGTTGCACGCTTCGTGTATCCAACGACCACACCTGGTAGGAGAAACATGGCGACTTCCGCAAAAAAGGTGGCCAAGAAGGCTGCCGCACCCGCCACCAAGAAAGTGGCTGCCAAAAAGGCTGCGCCCGCGAAGAAAGTAGTGGCAAAGAAGGTTGTCGCGAAGGCGGCACCGGCCGCTCCGACGCCGCTGAAGGACAAGTTCACGAAGGCATCGCTCGCAACGCACATCGCTGAGCGCGCGGCTGTCGAAGTGAAGGCGGTCAAGGCAGTGCTCGTCGCACTCGAGAACGTCGTGCTCGGCTCGGTCCACAAGAAGGGCGCGGGCGAGTTCACGCTGCCGGGTCTGCTGAAGATCACGGCACAAGTCGTGCCGGCGAAGAAGAAGCGCTTCGGCAAGGATCCGTTCACGGGCGAAGAGCGTTGGTTCCCGGCGAAGCCGGCCAGCGTGCGCGTGAAGGCACGTGCGCTGAAGAAGCTGAAGGACGCGGCAGCGTAATGCCGCGCGGCGGCTGCCGAATGCATTCGGCAGCCGTTGCGAAGTCCGACGATCCCCGTACGCGAAAGCGTGCGGGGATTTTTATTGCGCTGCGCAAAGCGCGCGGCCGCGAAGACGTGCGGACGTGCGGAAGCAAAATGGCGGAAAGTCCGGTTCGACGCGTGATGCCCGCTCGACGACGTGTCGTGCATGCGCGATGACGAACGGCAATCCACTCACAGGGGCTCGCGCTCGCCGCGCCGGTTGCGCCTGTTGCGTACGCTTCGCGAGACACACGCATCGTGACTGAAACCATTCCCGACGAAATCGCGGCGCAGGTCGCCGCTGCATGCGACGCGATCGAGCGGCATCTCGGCGCGACGCTGAACGCGATCCACCTGTTCGGCTCGGCGCTCGACGGCGGACTGAAACCGCGCAGCGACATCGACCTGCTGGCGATGGTGTCGGCCCGGCCCGACGAGCCGACGCGGCGTGCGCTGATGCTCGGCTTGCTCGTCGTGTCGGCGCCGCCCGGCTGCACAGGCGGCATGCGCGCGCTGGAAGTGACCGTCGTCGCGCACGACGAAATCGTGCCGTGGCGTCATCCGGCGCGGCGCGAACTGCAGTTTGGCGAGTGGCTGCGGCACGATCTCGAAGCCGGCATCGTCGAGCCGGCGCTCGTCGATCACGATCTGGCGATCCTGTTGACGAAGGTGCGGCAGCACAGTGTCGCGCTGGTTGGTCCGCCGGCTGCTGCGTTGCTCGAGCCGGTGCCCGCGGGGGATTTTGTCGCCGCGTTGCTGGCGACCGTCGCGCAGTGGCATGCCGAACCGGGCTGGTGCGGCGACGAGTGCAACGTGGTGCTCGCGCTCGCGCGCATCTGGTACAGCGCCGCGACCGGCAGGATCGCGCCCAAGGACGTCGCGGCGACATGGGCGCTGGCGCCTCTGCCGGAAACGTACCGTCCGGTTGTGGCGGCGGCGCGCGCCGCCTATCTCGGCGAAGAGGAGGACACGGCGATCCTGTCGGGCGAACCCCTCGCCGCATTCATCGGCTACGCGCGGCGAACGGTCGAATCGATGCTGTCGACGTCGCCGCAGATGCCGCGAACGTAGCCGGCTTGCGGGCGAGGCCGACGAGGAGCATGGGCGTTTGCGACGCTGTCGCACGCGCATGACGTCGAGCCGGACGCCTGTCCGGCGACCCGGCGCATCACTCGCACGCGCTTATGCGACAGGCATCGTCAGCCGGCCGTACCGGCAAAGGCGGCTTTCAGCGCGGCGTCGTCGAGCTTGACCATCTGCATCATCGCGGCGGCCACGCGCGTGGCCTTGACGGTGTCGCGGTCGGACATCATCGGGATCAGCGCTTCCGGAACGATCTGCCACGAGACGCCGTAGCGGTCTCGCAGCCAGCCGCAGGCGTCGGCCGTGCCGCCGTTGTCGAGCAGGGCGTTCCAGTAGCGGTCGAGTTCCGCCTGGTCGGCGCAGCTGACCAGTAGCGAGATCGCGTGGTTGAACGTGTCGGTGCGCGGGTGGCTCATCGCGAAGAACGGCTGCCCGAACAGCTCGAACTCGACCATGCGTGTGCCGTCGGTGCCGGGCACCGCCGTGACGCGCACGATGCGCGAATCCGGAAAGATGCCTGCATAGAAGGCCGCTGCTTCTTCGGCTTCCGTCGAATACCAGAGGAAAGGCGTGATCTTCTGAATCGTCATGACGAGTCTCCTGTCTGTATGGGGCAGCGGCAAACCGTGTGCCGCCATCCACACGACGGGCGACGGTTGCCGAAATCGACACGCTGCGGCACATCGCGATCGCACCGGACGAGCGGCACCGGCAATGCGGATGGTAGCCGCTCGGCGGACGGATGGCGACCGGCGCGACGATCCGCAAACGGCGTTCCCGGCGCTTTACAGCCGCCAGGCGCCGCTGAGGGCCGGTCGGCGTGCGCGTGGGTTCGGGTCCGGGCCGCCGGCCCGTGCGCGGGCTGCCGGCGCATCGGAGACGGACGAAAAAAAACCAGCCGCGGCCGAAACCGGGGCTGGCTTTCCAGGTCGGCGGCAAGGCGTCGGAGACGCCGTGCACGCCGGATACTTCGTTTTTAGAACTTGTGGCGCAGGCCGAGTGCGACGATTTCCTGCGAGCTCTTGCCGGCGATGCCGTACGAGCCGACCGACGCTTGCGCATCGCTGCCGTCGGCGTTGTGGCCGCTTGCGTGCTGATATGCGCCAACCAGGTACACGTCGGTGCGCTTCGACAGCGAGTAGTCCGCGCCGAGCGAAACCTGATGGTACTTGGCGTTGTTGTCGCCGCTACCCTTCGTGTAGATGTAGCCGAGGCCCAGCAGCAGCGGTGCCGATGCCTGGTACGTGACGAAGCCGCGACCCGTGTTGTACTTCTGGTTCGTGCCGAACGTCGACGCGCCGTCAGCCTTGTACTGCGCGTTGCTGTAGCCGGCACCGACCGTCACCGGGCCGAATGCGTACTGGGCTGCCACTTGCGCGATGCCGATCGACGTCGACGACACGAACGCGTTGTTGATGAAGGTCGTGCCCGAGTCGCCGTCGAAGATTGCGTCGGACGTACCGGTCCAGGTACCGCGCTTGCCGGCCGTGAGCGCAGCCGCGTTGTTCGCGTGGAAGTAACCTGCCGCCACGCCGAGCGGGCCGTTGTTGTAGGCTGCAGCTGCCGCCCACGTCTGACCCTTGCCGGTCGAGCCGGCGACGCCGCCGAGCGCGTACATGCCTTCGAACTGCAGGCCAGCGAACACCGGCGACGTGTACTTGATCGCGTTGCTGACGCGCAGGCTGTTGTCGTTGTTGTCGACGTCGCCCGGCGTGGCGAACACGCTGCCGAAGTAGTTGTCAGCCGTGACTGCCTGAACCAGGTCGACGAGCGGGTCGTACTGGCGACCCAGCGTCAGCGTACCGTACTGGTCGCTCTGCAGGCCGACGAATGCCTGGCGGCCGAACATGCGGCCACCCTGGCCCAGTGCGCCCGATGCCGAGTTGAAGCCGTTTTCCAACTGGAAGATCGCCTTCAGGCCGCCACCGAGGTCCTCGGAACCCTTCAGGCCGAAACGGCTGCCTTGCAGGTTGCCGCTACCCATCGACCACGAATTGTTGCCTTGACCTGCGTTACCGTGAACATAGGTGATCGACGTGTCGATCACGCCGTACAGCGTCACGCTCGACTGTGCCTGAGCAGCGCCGGCGGCGCCCAGCAGGGCGAGCGAGAGGGTCGAGAGAGCAAGTTTCTTCATCGTTGAGTTTCTCCACGCAAGTGATTCATCGTTATTTGTTGCGGATTGGAGAATAGCTCAGTGCCATAGACGCAAGAAAGCCTAAAAAATAAAGTGTCTCGAAAAGGTAACAGCGCGAAAAAGTCCATATATATCAAGCACATCAACGACTGTTCCCATTTTTGAAATAGTTGACAATTGCTGCGGCGCGATTGTTTCAAAAGTTGATGCGCATTGCGGCAGACAGCCTGTTTCGGCCCGTTGGCGGGCAGAAATGGAGGCATGCAAACGTTTGCGGTTGCGACAACGAAGCCGAGGCGTGCAAAGAACGTATCAACGTCGCGCGAACGCGTGGCGGACTGCGTGATTGCAGGAAGGCAGACGGGCGTGCGGAGTCGCGCCGCGACGTTGCTAACCGCGTGAATCAGTCGTCGCGCATGCGATCGACGGGCCGGTCGGCTTGAGCGGACGCGGCCGGTGCGGTACCGGCGAGACGATGCGCGTTGCCGCGGGCCGCCGCGAATTCCGCGCCGAGCAGCAGCACGATCGCGGAGAAGTACAGCCACATCAGCAGGACCGCGAACGATCCGGCCGCGCCGAATGCACTGGCGGTGCCCGCGTGCGCGAGGTACAGCGCGAACAGTTTCTTGCCGCCCGAGAACAGGATCGCGGACACGATGCCGCCGATCGCGGCGTCGCGCCACGCAACGCGCGCATCGGGCAGGAACTTCATCAGCGATGCGAACGCGCCCGCGAGCACGGCGATGCCGACGAAGAACTGCACGAGGTTCGTGACGACCACGTACGGCGAATTGCCCAGCAGCCAGGTGCCGACGAACGTGATCGCGGTGTCGAGCACCAGCGACACGATCAGCAGGAACGCGACGCCGAGCACGAGCCCGAACGAGATCAGCCGCACGCGCACGAGCCCGAGCATGCTCGACCAGCGGTTCTCGGTGGCCGGCCAGATCACGCTGAGCGCGGCGCTGAGCGACGCGAAGGTGGCCGACGCGCCGATGGCCAGCGCGGCGAACGAGATCAGGGTCGCGAGGCCGCCGCGCTCTCCCGCGCGGTGCGCGTTCTGCACGATCGTCTGGATGCTGGCCGCCGCGTCGTCGCCGATCAGCTGGTGCGCCTGTTCGAACACCTGGCCGCGCGCGGCATCGTCGCCGTAGAACCAGCCGGCCACGGCAATCACCATCACGAGCATCGGCGCGAGCGAGAACGCGGAGAAGAATGCAATACCCGCGGCCATCGCGGAGCAACGGTCGGCCGAGAAGCGCTTGAACGCCGTGAGGGCCCAGTTGGCCTGTTGTTGCGCGAGACGGGTGGCTTCGGAGGTGATCTGTCGTTTCATGACGGTTCGGGGGCGCGCGGAACGCGGATCATCGTTGGTAATCAGACAATTCAGTATTGATCCGAAGATTCGAACATAGTTGCGCGAACTGTCTATAATTCCTTTCAGTTTCCTCACCCCCACAATAACGCCGAGACCAGCCATGCTCCAAATGTCCCGGCGCCAGTTCCTGAAGGTGACGGCTACGTCGCTTGCCGGATCGAGTCTAGCCCTGATGGGCTTCTCTCCGTCCGAAGCGCTCGCCGAAGTCCGACAGTACAAGCTGGCGCGCACCGTCGAAACGCGCAACACCTGTCCATACTGTTCAGTGGGTTGCGGCATCCTGATGTACAGCCTCGGAGACGGCGCGAAGAACGCGCAGCCGAGCATCATCCACATCGAAGGCGATCCCGACCATCCCGTCAATCGCGGCACGCTGTGCCCGAAGGGCGCGAGCCTGATCGACTTCATCCACAGCCCGAACCGCCTGACGCACCCCGAGTATCGCGCGCCCGGCTCGGACAAGTGGGAACCGATCTCGTGGAACGACGCGCTCGACCGGATCGCGAAGCTGATGAAGGCCGACCGCGACGCGAACTTCGTCGAGACGGCAGAGGACGGTGCGAAGGTCAACCGCTGGCTGACGACCGGCATGCTGGCCGCGTCGGCGGGCAGCAACGAGGTCGGCTACCTGACGCACAAGACGGTCCGCAGTCTCGGGATGCTCGCATTCGACAATCAGGCGCGTGTCTGACATGGCCCGACGGTGGCAGGTCTTGCCCCGACGTTTGGCCGTGGAGCGATGACGAACCATTGGGTCGACATCAAGAACGCGGACGTGATTCTCGTGATGGGCGGCAATGCAGCCGAGGCCCATCCGTGCGGTTTCAAGTGGGTAACGGAGGCGAAGGCGCACCGCAAGGCGCGGCTGATCGTCGTCGACCCGCGCTTTACGCGTACGGCCTCGGTGGCCGACTACTACGCGCCGATCCGCACCGGCACCGACATCGTCTTCCTGGGCGGTGTGATCAACTATCTGCTGACGAACGACAAGATCCAGCATGAGTACGTGAAGAACTACACGGACTTCTCGTTCATCGTGCGCGAGGATTTCGCGTTCAACGACGGCATCTATTCCGGCTACGACGCGGAGAAACACGCGTACCCCGACAAATCGAGCTGGGACTACGAGCGCGGCGACGACGGCTTCGTGAAGGTCGACCCGACGCTGCAGCACCCGCGTTGCGTGTACAACCTGCTGAAGCAGCATTACGCGCGCTATACGCAGGACATGGTCCAGCAGGTCTGCGGCACGCCGAAGGAGAAGTTCCTGAAGGTGTGCGAGATGCTCGCGACCACCGCCGTTCCCGGCCGCGCCGGCACGGTGCTGTACGCGCTCGGCTGGACGCACCACTCGATCGGCGCGCAGATCATCCGCACCGGCGCGATGGTGCAGCTGCTGCTCGGCAACATCGGCATCGCCGGCGGCGGGATGAACGCGCTGCGCGGCCACTCGAACATCCAGGGGTTGACCGACCTCGGGCTGATGTCGAACCTGCTGCCGGGCTACATGACGCTGCCGATGCAGGCCGAGCAGGATTTCGACGGCTACATCAAGAAGCGCGTGCAGCAGCCGCTGCGGCCGAACCAGTTGAGCTACTGGAAGAACTACAAGGCCTTCCACGTCAGCTTCATGAAGTCCTGGTGGGGCGACGCGGCGACCGCCGAGAACAACTGGGCCTACGACTACCTGCCGAAGCTGGACAAGCAGTACGACCTGCTGCAGGCGATCGAGCTGATGAATGCCGGCAAGATGAACGGCTACATCTGCCAGGGCTTCAACCCGCTCGCGGCGGCGCCGTCGAAGGTGAAGACGGCGGCAGGGCTCGCGAAGCTCAAGTGGCTCGTGATCATGGATCCGCTCGCGACCGAGACGTCCGAGTTCTGGAAGCATCACGGCGACTACAACGACGTCGACGCGTCGAAGATCCAGACCGAAGTGTTCCGTCTGCCCACCACGTGTTTTGCGGAGGAAAACGGTTCGCTCGTGAGTTCGAGCCGCGTGCTGCAATGGCACTGGAAGGGCGCGGAGCCGCCGGGCGAAGCGCGCAGCGACCTCGAGATCATGTCGGGGCTGTTCCTGCGCATGCGCAAGATGTACCAGACGGACGGCGGCAAGTATCCGGACCCGATCGTCAACCTGACCTGGCCGTACGCGAACCCGGAAAGCCCGACGCCCGAAGAGCTCGCGATGGAATTCAACGGGAAGGCGCTCGCCGACCAGCCCGATCCGAAGGATCCGGCCAAGACGCTCGTGAAGAAAGGCGAGCAGCTGGCCGCGTTCGCGCAGCTGAAGGACGACGGCACGACCGCGAGCGGCTGCTGGATCTTCTGCGGAGCCTGGACGCAGGCCGGCAACCAGATGGGGCGGCGCGACAACTCCGATCCGACCGGCATCGGCCAGACGCTGAACTGGGCGTGGGCCTGGCCGGCGAACCGGCGGATCCTGTACAACCGCGCATCGTGCGACGTTAGCGGCAAGCCGTTCGACCCGACCCGCAAGCTGATCGGCTGGAACGGCAGCGCGTGGAAGGGCGCCGACATCCCCGATTTCAAGGCGGACGAACCACCCGAAAACGGGATGGGGCCGTTCATCATGAATCCGGAAGGTGTCGCGCGCTTCTTCGCGCGTGCGGGGATGAACGAAGGCCCGTTCCCCGAGCACTACGAGCCGTTCGAAACGCCGATCGGCACGAACCCGCTGCACCCGAACAACCCGCTGGCGCTGAACAACCCGGCCGCCCGCGTGTTCCCGGACGACCGGGCGTCGTTCGGCCAGGCACCGGAGTTCCCGCACGCGGCGACCACGTACCGGCTGACCGAGCATTTCCACTACTGGACCAAGCATGCGCGGCTGAACGCGATCATCCAGCCCGAGCAATTCGTCGAGATCGGCGAAGACCTCGCGAAGGAAGTCGGCGTCGTGCATGGCGATCGCGTGAAGGTGTCGTCCAAGCGCGGCTACATCATCGCGGTCGCCCTCGTCACGAAGCGGATCAAGCCGCTGATGGTCGACGGCAAGAAGGTCCAGACGGTCGGTGTCCCGTTGCACTGGGGCTTCAAGGGTGTGACGAAGCCCGGCTATCTCGCGAATACCCTGACTCCGTCCGTGGGTGACGGCAACTCCTATACACCGGAATTCAAGTCGTTCCTGGTGAAGGTCGAAAAGGCGTAAGGGGAAAGAGATGGCATTGCAATCGCTGGATATCAAGCGCGTCTCGGCCACCACGACGCCACCGCCCACGGTGCGCGAACCGGTGACCGGGAGCGTCGCGAAGCTGATCGACGTATCGAAGTGCATCGGCTGCAAGGCATGCCAGACGGCATGCATGGAGTGGAACGACCTGCGCGACGAAGTCGGCACCAACGTCGGCGTGTACGACAACCCGGCCGACCTCTCCGAGCACTCGTGGACGGTGATGCGGTTCGCCGAATACGAGAACCCGGCGGGCGACCTCGAGTGGCTGATCCGCAAGGACGGCTGCATGCACTGCGAGGATCCGGGCTGCCTGAAGGCGTGCCCGTCGCCGGGCGCGATCGTGCAGTACAACAACGGGATCGTCGATTTCCACGAGGAGAACTGCATCGGTTGCGGCTATTGCGTGACCGGCTGCCCGTTCAACGTTCCGCGGATCTCGAAGAAGGATCATCGCGCGTACAAGTGCACGCTCTGTTCCGACCGCGTCGCGGTCGGCCAGGAACCGGCCTGCGTGAAGACCTGCCCGACGGGCGCGATCGTGTTCGGCACCAAGGAGGACATGAAGCAGCACGCGGCCGAACGGATCGAGGACCTGAAGGAGCGCGGCTTCGAGCATGCGGGGCTGTACGACCCGCAGGGCGTCGGCGGCACGCACGTGATGTACGTGCTGCACCATGCCGATAAACCGTCGCTGTACCACGGGCTGCCCGACAACCCGTCGATCAGCCCGATGGTGAAGCTGTGGAAGGGCATTGCGAAACCGCTCGCGGTCGCGGGCCTCGCGCTGACCGCGCTGGCCGGGTTCTTCCACTACACGCGGGTCGGTCCGAACGAGGTCACCGACGACGAGGAAGCCGCCGCCCGCGACGAGGCGCGACGCATCAAGGAGGACGCGAAATGAACCACGACGACCCCAACCTGATCGTCCGCTACACGCCGAACGAGCGCACGAACCACTGGATCACCGCGATCACGTTCGTGCTGCTCGCGTTGTCCGGGCTCGCGCTGTTCCATCCGTCGATGTTCTGGCTGACCGCGCTGTTCGGCGGCGGCCAGTGGACGCGGATCCTGCATCCGTTCGTCGGCCTCGTGATGTTCGTGTCGTTCGCGATCCTGGTCGTGCGCTTCTGGCACCACAATGCGCTCGATGCGGACGATCGCCAATGGCTGAAGCAGATCGGCGACGTGCTGACCAACCAGGAAGACAAGCTGCCGCCCGTCGGGCGCTATAACGCCGGGCAGAAGCTGCTATTCTTCACGCTGGTGGCGTGCCTGTTGCTGCTCCTGCTGTCGGGAGTCGTGATCTGGCGGCGTTACTTCTCGTTCTACTTCCCGATCGGGGTGATCCGCGCGGCCGCTGTCGTGCATGCCGTGGCGGCCTTCGTGCTGATCGCGAGCATCATCGTGCACATTTACGCGGCATTGTGGGTGAAGGGCTCGATCGGCGCGATGGTGCGCGGCACCGTCACGCTGGGCTGGGCTCGCAAGCATCACCCGAAGTGGTTCCGTGAAAGCGTGAAATAACGCACCGGAGCGGGGCGGCTCGCCAGTTGCGGCGGGGCGTTCCGCCAACCGCCGGAACTGCCCGAAAGCGCCGATGCGTCGGCGCTTGTTTGGGGTCTGTTTGCGCATGGAACGCGCATGCGAATGCCCGAAATCGCTCGTAGGGCAAGAAGTGAGGAGCGCCGTTTGGCCGAGCCAAACAAGCGACGAGCGACGCCGCCATACGGGCGATTTCGGGCATTCCCGTGGCATGTATTTTTTAAATTTGGGGTTGCCACGAGAACGGCCGCTCGCCGCGTTGCGCTCCTTGCGAATACGTCAGTATTCGCGGCGTCGCGCGCCTCGCGAGCGGCCGTTCTCGTGGCAACGCATGCGCGTTCCATGCGCAAACAGACCCCTTGGAAGACATTTTTGTGACACAACGCATCCTCGAACCGACCGAGATCTCGACACTCGATCATTCGGCCATCCCGCGCTTTCGCCTGCCGGAGCGCGCCACCGCGTTCTCGGCGCGCGCCGCGCGGCTGCGCAAGCTGGCCGACCTGAACCCGATCAGCGGCTACCTGCGGCTGATGGCCACCGTCGCCGATGCGCAGCACGCGACACTGCAGGCGCTGGAACTGCCGCTGCCGTCGAAGGAAGCGATCGCGCTTGCACAGCAGCATTCGATGCCGCTCATACCGGCGCTCGACGGCGAGCGCAACCCGCAATGGCGTGCCGTGCTGTACGAACTGCTCGACCGCGTCGAAGGCGCCGGGCTCGTCAACCCGCAGCTCGCGAAGCTGCTCGACCGGCTGCGCCTGATGGCGCCCGCCGAACTCGACGCGCAGGCCGATGCGATCCTCGCGCTGCGCTTCGCCGAAGTCGATCCGGCCACCGCGCCGTTCCTGATGGCCGCGCTGCAGGTCGTCTGGACGGATCTCGCAAGCTGCGTTGCGCCGGCCGACGTCCCGTATCTCGACCAGCCGGGGCTGTGCCCCGTGTGCGGCACGCACCCGGTCGCGAGCGTCGTGCGGGTCGGCGGGCAGTACCAGGGCTACCGGTTCCTGCAATGCGGGCTGTGCACGACCGAGTGGCACATGGTGCGCACGAAGTGCTCGCACTGCGATTCGACGAAGGGCATCGCGTATCACGGGATCGAAGGCGGCAGCGAAGCCGTCAAGGCCGAATCGTGCGACGAGTGCAAGACCTATCGCAAGATCGGTTATCAGGACAAGGACTACGAGTTCGAGCCGCTGGCGGACGATCTCGCAAGCCTCACGCTCGACCTGCTGATGAACGAGGCCGGTTACCAGCGCAGTTCGCCGAACCCGCTGCTGTGGCCGGACGTCGCGCAGGAAGCGGATTGACGACGTCGGCCGGGGCGGCGCGCGAGCGCCGGCGCCGGCCGACTGCGAAGCATGAGACTGGAGCCACCACGACGTGACCGAACCCGGTTTGAATGAACTGAATGCCGTGCTGGCGCGTGTGCCGTCGGTCGAGCGCGTGCTGACGTCGGCACCGCTGCAACCGCTGCTCGCCGACTACGGCCGCACGCGCGTGCTGAACGCCGTGCGCGCGGAGCTCGAACGCTGGCGTACCGCCGCGCAGCACGATCCGGCGGGGGCCGAACCGCTCGACGAACCGCGCATCGCCGCGGCCGTCGCGCGCGCGCTGGCCGCGCAGAGCGCGGGCGCGGTGCGCACCGTGTTCAACCTGACGGGCACCGTGCTGCACACGAACCTCGGGCGCGCGCTGTTGCCCGACGACGCGGTGCGCGCGGTGGTCGACGCGCTCACGCGCCCCGTCAACCTCGAATTCGACCTCGCAACCGGCCGCCGCGGCGATCGCGACGACCTGATCGACGATCTGCTGTGCGAACTGACGGGCGCGGAAGCCGCGACCGTCGTCAACAACAATGCAGCGGCGGTGCTGCTGGCGCTGTCGGCGCTGGCGACGAAGCGGGAAGTCGTCGTGTCGCGCGGCGAGCTGGTCGAGATCGGCGGCGCATTCCGCATTCCCGACATCATGAGCCGGGCTGGTGCGAAGCTGCGCGAAGTCGGCACGACCAACCGCACCCATCTGCGCGACTACGCGGAGGCAATCGGCCCGCGCACCGCGCTGCTGATGAAGGTGCACTGCAGCAACTACGCGATCAGCGGCTTCACGAAGGAGACGTCGCTCGCCGAACTCGCGCCGCTCGCGCGCGAGCACGGGCTGCCGGTCGCCGTCGATCTCGGCAGCGGCACGCTCGCCGACCTGTCGCAATGGGGCCTGCCGCACGAGACGACCGTGCAGGAAACCGTCGCCGCCGGGGCAAACGTTGTCACGTTCAGCGGCGACAAGCTGCTCGGCGGGCCGCAGGCCGGCCTGATCGTTGGCGATCGCGCGCTGATCGCGAAGATCAAGAAACATCCGCTCAAGCGCGCGCTGCGCGTCGGCAAGCTGACGCTCGCGGCGCTCGAGCCCGTGCTGCGCCTCTACCAGTCACCTGAATTCCTGCGCGACCGGCTCACGACACTGCGCCTGCTGACGCGCCCGCACGGCGAGATCGCCGAGGCCGCCGAACGCGTGCGTCCGGCGCTGCAGGCCGCGCTCGGCGGCGGTTTCGACGTAGCGGTCGAGCCGATGTTCAGCCAGATCGGCAGCGGTGCGCTGCCGGTCGACCAGCTGCCGAGCGCCGGGCTCGTCGTGCGCACGGCGGACGGCAAGCGCGGCGGCCGCGCGCTCGCGCAGCTCGAGAAGCGGCTGCGCGAATGGCCGCGCCCGGTGATCGGCCGCGTGGCCGACAACGCGCTGCGGCTCGACCTGCGCTGCCTCGAAGCGGCCGACGAGGCGGCGTTCGTCGCGCAATGCGTGCCGCTCGCGGGGCCCGCTGCATGATCGTCGGTACCGCCGGACACATCGACCACGGCAAGACGACGCTGGTGCGCGCGCTGACGGGCGTCGATACCGACCGCCTGAAGGAAGAGAAGGCGCGCGGCATCTCGATCGAACTCGGTTATGCGTACACGCCGCTCGACAACGGCGACGTGCTCGGCCTGATCGACGTGCCGGGCCACGAGAAGCTGATTCACACGATGGCGGCCGGCGCATGCGGGATCGACTTCGCGCTGCTCGTGATCGCCGCCGACGACGGCGTGATGCCGCAGACGCGCGAGCATCTCGCGATCCTGCAACTGCTCGGCGTCGCGCATGGCGCCGTCGCGCTGACGAAGTGCGATCGCGTCGACGCCGCGCGCGTGGTCGAGGTGCGCGACGAGATCGCCGCGTGGCTGAACGATTCGACGCTGGCCGGCGTGCCGATCTTCGAAACGCGGGCGACGGCCGTGGACGATCCGGGTGTCGCCGCGCTGAAGCGTCACCTGGCGGACGCGGCGATCGCGTGGCGCGCACGCCGCGACGACGGGCTGTTCCGGCTCGCGGTCGATCGTGTGTTTACGCTCTCGGGGCAGGGCACCGTCGTGACGGGCACCGCGTTCGCGGGCCGCGTCGCGACCGGCGATACGCTCGCGATCGTGCGCACAGGCGGCGCGGCGCGCGTGCGCAGCATCCATGCGCAGAACCGGCCGGTCGAGGCCGGCCGCGCGGGCGAGCGTTGCGCACTGAACCTGGCCGGGGTCGACAAGGCCGATGTCGAGCGCGGCGATACCGTGGCCGATGCGCGGCTCGTCGCGACGTCGCCGCGTTTCGACGTCGAACTGACGCTGCTCGCGGATGCGGGGCTGACGCTCACGCACTGGGCACCGTTGCACGTGCATCTCGGCACGCTGCATCGCGTCGCGCATGTCGCGCTGCTCGACGGCGATACGCTTGCGGCCGGCCAGCGGATGCGCGTGCAACTGGTATTCGACGAGCCGGTGTTTGCGTTGCCGGGCGACCGGTTCATCGTCCGCAATCCGCAGGCGACGCGCACGGTCGGCGGCGGCCGCGTGCTCGACCCGTTCGGGCCGGCGCGCAAGCGTCGCACGCCGCAGCGCCGCGCGTGGCTCGACGCGCTGGCCGAATGGCTCGACGCCGGGCGTCTGGATGCGCTGCTCGCGCAGGCGCCGCTCGGCGTCCCGCGCGCGATGCTCACGCATCTGACGGGTTTTGCGCCGAACGCACTGGTTTTGCCGGATGACGCGCTGGCGATCGGGCAGCGCGACGCCGCGTCGAATGACGGAACGGTGATTGCGCATGCGCACTGGCGTGCGCTGCAGACGCGGGCGATCGATACGCTGCGCGTGTATCACGAGCGCATGCCCGACGAGCAGGGGCTCGACGCCGCGCGGCTGCGGCGGATGGCGGCGCCGCTCGCCGGCGATGCGCTGTGGCGCGCGCTCGTCGATGTGCTGGTGACCGGCGGCGAAGTGGCGCGAAGCGGGCCGTGGCTGCACCTGCCGTCGCATTCGGTGAGCCTCGAGCCGCGCGAGGAAGCGCTGGCGCAGCAACTGCTGCCGCTGATTCATGCGGGGCGCTTCGATCCGCCGTGGGTGCGCGACCTGGCCCGCGACACCGGGGCGGCCGAAGACGCGGTGCGTACCGTGCTGCGCAAGCTCGCACGGCGCGGCGACGTGCACCAGGTCGTGCGCGACCTGTTCTATCACGCGGACGTCGTGCGCGAACTCGCGGAACTGGTTGCGCATCTCGCGCCGTCGCGCGACGGCGGGCTCGATGCCGCGACGTTCCGCGACGCGACGGGGCTCGGCCGCAAGCGTGCGATCCAGATTCTCGAGTTCTTCGACCGGGTTGGGTATACTCGCTTCCACCGCGATCTTCACTTCCTGCGGCCTGACAGCGGTTGGGCGGGTATTCAGGCGTAGGCGCTCGTTGTTCTTTTTTTTTCCCACGACGGAAGGCATTCGTATCCGGTGGTACGGCTGGACTTCAAATCCAGTTGGGGGTGTCAGACACTCCCGGGTAGGTTCGACTCCTGCTGCCTTCCGCCACTCAACGCATCCCCGACTCTCCGGAATCTACCGATCACCCCCGGACATATCGCTCGACAGCCGGGCCGCGACCGCGCGCGCGGCCAGATCGAGCAGGAAACCGAGCACGCCGATCACGAGGATCACGGCCGTCAGCTCCGAATACGCGAGCCGGTCGCGCGTGTCGAGAATCAGGTAGCCGAGCCCCGCGCTCACGCCGAGCATTTCCGCCGGGACCAGCACGATCCACAAGATGCCGATCGCGAGGCGCACGCCGGTGAGCACATGCGCGGCGATACCTGGCACGTAGATGTGCCAGAGCATTTCCGCGCGCGTCGCGGCAAGGCTTTCGCCAAGCTGAACCCAGCGCCGGTCGAGATGCGCGACACCCGATGCGGTGCTCATCACCAGCGGCCACACCGCCGCGAAAGCGAGCAGAAAATACACCGCGCGATCGCCGACGCCGAGCGACATCACCGCAAGCGGCATCCACGAAAGCGGCGAGATCATGCGAAGAAACTGCAGCGTCGGCGACAGCGTCCGTTCGAGCCAGCGCAGACGGCCGATCGCGAATCCCAACGGCACGCCGACCACGAGCGCCCACGCCAGCCCGACAGCGATGCGCCTGAGGCTGGTCGCCACATGCACGAGCAGCTGGTCCTCGGCGACGAGCGACGGCAGCGCTTCGAACGCACGCTGCGGCGCGAACTGCGCGGCCATCGCATTGTGGCCCGCGAGCAGCGTGACGGCGAGCCACCACAGCGCCAGGGCGGCTGCCAGTCCCGCACCGCCCAGCACGATGCCGCGCCAATGCGTGGACCCGGGCACCGGACGCCGCGCCGCCGCCGACGTTTCCCGAACGAGCACGCTAGACAACGATCGTCTCCTTGCGTGCATAACCGCCCTCCTGGCCGAACGCGGACAAGCCACCCAGCGCTTCGATGCTCTTCTTCACGAACCGGTCGTCGACCAGATCGCCGGCGACCCGTTTCGGATCGAGCGACGCGAGGAACTGGCTCGCGCCTTCCACCTGGGTCGTTTTCAACCGGCGCACGAGTTCTTCCGTATAGCTCGGATACGGATACGGCTGGAAGTCGATGCGCTTCACGCCCCAGTTCGCGTGCTGGATCGCGCGATCGCCGAGATAGCGCCCCTGATCGGCTGCTTGCGGCGCGAGCACGCGTGCGAGCAGTTGCGAAGGATGCGGCGTGTAGCGGTTCGGGCCTTCCTTCGACAGCAGCCTGGCCGCCTCTTGCGGATGGGCGCGCGTCCACAGCTGGGCGTTGACGATCGCATCGACGACCTTCTGCGACCACGCCGCGCGTTGCGTCAGGTCCTGCTCGTGCATGAAGATCACGCAGCACGCGTGGTTGCGCCACACGTCGCCCGTGAAGCGGAGAATCTTGCCGATGTTCAGCTGCTCGGCGGCCGCGTTGAACGGCTCGGCGACGATATATCCGGCGATCTTTTTCGACGCCAGCGCGGGCGGCATGTCGGACGGCGCCATCACGACCAGGTTGACTTCCTTCGGCCCCGGCTGCCCCGACTGCTTGAGCACGGGCGCGAGACCCTGCGCGCGCAGCAGGTCCTGCAGCACGACGTTATGCACCGAATACCAGAACGGCACCGCAACCGTCTTGCCACCGAGGTCCGCCACGGTGTTCACGTCGGGCGCAACCGTCAGCGCAGAGCCGTTCACGTGATTCCATGCGACGACCTTCGCGGGCGCCTTGCTGCCATAGCGCGCCCACACGGTCATCGGCGACAGCAGATGCACGACGTTGACCTGTCCCGACAGAAACGCCTCGACCAGCTGCGCCCAGCTTCGCAGCAGCGTCGGCTTCTCCGCCTGGATGCCGGTCGCGTCGAAGTAGCCGTTGTTGTGTGCGACGAGCAGCGGCGCCGCATCGGTGATCGGCAGGTAGCCGATGCGAACGGGCGCATTCGGATCGGCTGCCGCGCGCGCGTCGGATGCCTTCAGCAGCGGCGCCGCGCCCGCGACGGTAAAGAGCGACGCGAGCTTCAGCCATTCGCGTCGTGACATCGGTACGTTGCACATGAGGATTCCCCGCTGGTATCGGCCGGATTCAGGCGGCTGCTGAAATCGAGTTCTGCAGCGCCTGGAGAATGGAGATGCGCAGCTCGCCGAGCGAGCGCACTTGCGTGTGCCGCGGCTGCGGCAGTTCGACGGCCCAGCGTCCGACCAGCGTGCCGCGCTTGCCGAGCAGCACGATCCGATCGGCGACGAGCAGCGCTTCGTCGATATCGTGCGTGACGAGAAGCGCGGACGCGCCGGTGTTGCGCACCGCGGCAATCAGGAGCTGCTGCATGTCGGCGCGGGTCACTTCGTCGAGCGCGCCGAACGGTTCGTCGAGCAGCAGCGCACGCGGCGCCCGCGCCAGGCAGCGCGCCAGCGCCGCGCGCTGGGCCATGCCGCCCGACAACTGCGAAGGCAGCGCGTGCCGTGCATGGTCGAGCCCGACGGCGGCCAATGCGTTCGTCACGCGTTCCTTGCGGTCTGCACGTGTCAGGTGCGGTTGACGCGCGAAGGTCAGCCCGAACCCCACGTTCCGCTCGACCGTGAGCCACGGCAGCAGGCACGGGTCCTGAAACGCGAGGGCGACCTCCGGGCGCGGGCCGTCGACGGGCTCGCCATCGACGCGAATCGTGCCGGATGCGGTTCGCGTCAGGCCGGCGATGGCCCGCAGCAGCGACGACTTCCCGCACCCGCTCGGCCCGAGCAGCGCAACGAGTTCGCCGGGCGCAACCGACAGGTCGACGCCGTTCAGCACGCTGCGCGATCCGTACCGCAACGTGACGCCGTTCGCGACGATATGCGCGCCTTGCGTCATGCTGCCGCCGCCCGTCGATGCCGCGCGAGCTGCGATTTCAACTGCACGAGGCTCGGCGTCACGATCGGGATGAACGACGCTTCGCGCACGCGCCGCGCGCTGCCGCTCTGGCCGCGCAGATAGCCGCGGCCTCCGGTCGCTTGCACTTCGAGCGAGACCGCCTGCGAGACGGTCTCGACGAGCGCGATGCGCAGTTCGAACATCGTCGCGGGCGAGCGGAAGAAGGTGCCGTCGAGCACGCCGCGCTTCAACTGCGCGGCCTGATCGGCGAGCGTCGTTTCGAGTTCGCGAATTTCCGCGCCGAGCGACGCGCGCGACGGCGCGCTGGCATCCAGCGTGGCCAGCAACGCGCGCCGCGCCAGCCCGATCGACATCCCGCATTGCAAGCCGAGAAACGCCGGGCGCACGCGCGCGAGCCAGGCCGGTGCGTCGGCCGCGAGGCGGTACGATTCGTCGAGGACGGTATCGCTCACGCGCAGCGCGGCCGTATTGCTCGCGCGCAGGCCGATCAGGTCGAGATCGTCGCTGCGCTCGACGCCCCGCGCGTCATGCGGAATCGCGAAGACGGACGGCGGCGTGCCGTCGTCATGATCGAACGCGGCGGCGGCGATGAAGCCTTCGCGCCGCAGGTTCGTGATCCACGGCAGGCTGCCGTTCAGCACGAACGCGTCGCCGCTGCGGGCCGCGTGCATCTGCAACGGCTCGATGTCGGACAGGTACTTCATCGCGTTCGAAAGACCGGTGGCGCCCGCCACTTCGCCGTCGAGCAGCGGCGTCAGCCAGCGCGCACGCAGCGCGTGGTTGTCGCTCTGCAGTACGTATTCGATGAAGGTGCGATGTCCCCACAGCACGAATGCGGCCGTCAATGAGCGTTGCGCGACGGCGGCCACCGTGTCGATCGCGTCCGCGATCGTGCCGCCCGTGCCGCCCATGGCCTCCGGCACACCAACGGCGACGGTGCGCGAGCGCACCAGCTGCGGCAGGATGTCCGCCGCACGCGACGGGTCGACGTCGAGCGCGTCGGCATTTGCTTCGAGCCATGCGTCGAACGCATCGGAGCTCGGCGGCGCGGTCATGCTGCGCGCGCCGTCGGCTCCCAGCGATACGCTTCGAGCTGCGGATTCAGTTCGTTGCGCGCCAGGTTATTCGCGAAGTTGCAAAGCGTCGCGAGGCTCACGCCGAGTACCACTTCAAGCGCGCCGGCATCGCTGTAGCCGGCCGCCTTGAACGCGGCGAGCGCTTCGTCGGACACGGCGCCGCGCGTCGCGATCACGTCGCGCGTGAACGTGGCGACCGCATCGAGGCGCGCGTCGGACAGCGGGCGCTGCGCGCGGACCTCGTCGACGAGCGCGGCGGGCAATTGCGCCTTCTTCAGCGCGACGGCCGTATGGCCGGCCACGCAGAAACCGCAGCCATGAACGGCGGCGGCGGTGATCTGCACGATTTCGCGCTCGGCCAGCGTGAGGCTGCTGCGTGAATTGATTTCACCGACGGTCAGGTAGGTTTCGAGCGCAACCGGTGCATTGGCGAGTGCGGCTACGAGATTCGGCAGGAAGCCGTTGGCGGCTTGCGACTTCTGGAGAAACGGGCGGCTGGCTTCGGGCGCGCTTTCGACGGTTTGGAGGGGCAGGCGGCTCATGGCATCCTCGATCGGAAAGCCGTCATTGTTGGCGGCGCCGGTCGAGCCGGCAATGCGCGGCCGTCTCTGTTTCATGCGCGTTTGTCTCGCGTCAATGCACGGGTGTCGCGCCGGTGCGCTCCGGGGCGCGGCGGCAGGTGCCGGGCGGCAGGCCGGTGACGCGCTTGAATGCCTGCGCAAAGGCGGATTCCGACTGATAGCCGACATGCTCGGCCGTGCTGAGCGTGGATGCCCCCTGCCGCAGCATCTCGGCCGCGACCTTCATGCGCAGCAGCGCAAGGAACTGCGCGGGCGGCTGTCCGCATGCCTGCGCGAACTGCTTGCAGAAGCGCGCGCGGGACATGTGGCAAAACGCGGCCATCGTGTGCGTGGTCCAGTCGTCGCCGGGTTTCTCGATGATCGCGCCGACGAGCGGCGTAAATTCGGCGCGCCGCATGACCGACCACAGGCCCGGCGCAAAGTCGTCGCTGCTCGCGACGGCACGGAGTGCATAGAAGAACAGCGCATCCGTCAGACGATTGACGAGCGGCGACGGTGCATCCTGGGCACGCGCCGCTTCGATGCGGATCAGGTCGAACAGCGTGCGCGCGCCCGCCAGCTTCGCGTCGTCGTGGCGCGCCAGGAGGTGGTCGGGCAGCAGGCCGGCGATCGCGTCGCCAAGATCGGAACGAAACTCGAAGAAACCGCATGCCAGCGCGACGTCGCCCGATGACGACGCCGGCTCGGCAAGCGGTGTCATCGCGCCGATCCGTACCGTGTATTCGTCGTCGGACGGCGCAATCGCGTCGGGCGTCAGGCAATGCGTCATGTCGTGCATCAGGAACACCGCGTCGCCGGCGACGAGGCGCGTGCTGTGCGCGGCACGGCCGTTCCGGGCGGGCAGGTGCAACCAGCATGCGCCTTCGAGCACGAGGTGGAAGCTCGCGCGCTGATGGCCGGCCGTCGATGCGCGATAGACGCCGCAATACCGGCCCACGTGGAACAGCGTGCTGCGCAGTTCGAGTCCGGAGAGCAGCCAGTCGGCGGCCTGTTCGGCGGAGTTCGGCATGGTGGGCGAAGGCGGGGAAGCCATTGGGAAGTCGACGGCGGGTTCCGAGCTTAGCGCCGCGACGTTGTGCGGTAAAACAAGCGATCGTGGAATGCATATGGGCGTGCGGCATATGCGTTCTTCGGTGGCCGGCGCCGGCTCGGCCGAGCCGGATTGCCGATCCGTTCCGGACACTCGCGGATGCGTGTGTACCGACGTCGGCGATACCGCGCACGTTTGCTGGACACCGAGACTGCAATCCGGAGCGGCATCTTTGACAACAGCTCGCCCGGGCGGCCGCGATCGATAAAACTTGATCGGTAGAAGCACTGAAGCTTCAATGATTTTGTCCGGGCTATAGTGGGATCACTGAAGGTAGACGCGGCGTGCTTGGCCGATACCGTTCAGGTAATGACTGTAGACGGGTGCTGCATGCAAAATAAAATCGACAAGACCACCGGACCGATCTGGGGCGTGGCTGCAGGATTGCTTCTCGCGGCCGCAGGATTGAGTCTCGGCATATTCCCGGCGTCCCTGCACGGTTCGGGTAGCGCAAACGACTTCATGGCGTCCGGTGCCGCGATGCTGGGCATCTTCCTCGTCGTCTATTCCACGCGCGAATTGCGCAGAAAACGCATGCACTGAGCGGTCGTGCGTCGCGGGTTCACGACCAGCGACTCGAGCCGGCCGCCGGCCGGCGCATGCGCTCGTCCGGCGCGCGCTACGTCTTGCGGATTTCGTGTTGATGGACGAGTTCGACGATTCGCTTCGTCGGAATGCTTGCGCGCAATCCGTCGACGCCGTCGATCGGAAACCACTTGCATTTCTCGATCTCGTTGTTCGCTTGCGGCGTCTGGTCCGGGCTGACTTCCGCGAAGAACACGTGATGGATCTTTGCGAGCCCGGTGAACTGCATCGAATAGACGAGCGTCTGGCCGGTGATGCCGGTTTCTTCGGACAACTCGCGATGCGCGGCTTCGAGCGGCGATTCCCCGCGCTTGATCGTGCCGCCGGGAAGGGCCCAGCGCGACGCCGCGCGGGCGACGAGCAGGACTTGTTCACCGCGGTAGCAGACGACAGTCGCGCGTTCCTTGACGGGGACGGCGGGCGTCTCGGGGG
>NZ_LDUL01000129.1:0-294 GCF_001043615.1 Burkholderia sp. LK4 | reverse complement strand
ATTCGCCGACGACAGGCCCGTCGACGTCGAGGTCGACAGCGACGTGATCGAGCTGTTGGCGGACGACAGGCCCGTCGACGTGGAGGTCGACAGCGAGGTGATCGAGCTGTTGGCCGACGACAGACCCGTCGAGGTCGACGTGGACAACGACGTGATCGAGCTGTTGGCCGACGACAAACCCGTCGACGTCGAGGTGGACAACGACGTGATCGAGCTGTTGGCCGACGACAAACCCGTCGACGTCGAGGTGGACAACGACGTGATCGAGCTATTCGCCGACGACAGGCCCGTCGA
>NZ_LDUL01000128.1:0-474 GCF_001043615.1 Burkholderia sp. LK4 | reverse complement strand
CGCTGTCGACTTCGACGGCATCCAGCGTCGGCTCGCTGTCCACCGGCCTCAGCTCGACTAACAGCTCGGTCACATCGCTGTCGACGTCGGCCTCGACTGGCATCAGTACCGCACAAAGCGGTGTCACTTCGCTGTCGACTGGTGTTGCGAATTCAGTGCAGTACGACAATGCGGCGCACTCGTCAGTGACGCTTGGGGGGGCGGGAGCAACGACACCGGTTACGCTGACCAATGTGGCGGCGGGGGTGAACCCGACCGACGCAGTGAACTACAGTCAATTGAGCTCACTGTCGACGTCCACGTCGTCAGGGCTGTCGACGGCCAACAGCTCGATCACGTCGCTGTCCACCTCGACGGCGTCCAGCGTCGGTTCGCTGTCCACCGGCCTCAGCTCGACCAACAGCTCGGTCACATCGCTGTCCACCTCGACGGCGTCCAGCGTCGGTTCGCTGTCCACCGGCCTCAGCTCGACCA
>NZ_LDUL01000127.1:0-12957 GCF_001043615.1 Burkholderia sp. LK4 | reverse complement strand
CTGATTAATTTCGCAACAGCTTCTAAGGTGGCGGGGCTTCACGTCGTCAGTCTGTCCACCCACAACGTCCTCACTCGATGTCGTACGGAGCCTTGTCCATGCCGAATTTCGCCTTGTCAGCGAAGCGCCGCCGCGCGCTGCGCGATCGTACCGTTCCTGTCGTCGCACTGACGCTGATTGCCGCGAGCATCGGCGCGCAGGCCGCCCCGCAAGACAACGACGGCGACAGCCGTTTTGCGCCGGGTTTCGTGCCGGGCTTCCTGGTGCTCAGCCGCAGCGTGTACGACAACGTGTCGGGCAACGTCCAGCCCGGCGCGATCCTGCCGCCGAACTGCGCGAAGACCACCGGCGGTTGCGGCACGGCTGGCGGCGCGCCGAACGACGGCACCTATCCGTACGTGTGGAACAACGACCGCTACGACGGCAGCTTCGGCATCACGTCGCGCATCTTCCTCGACCAGATCACGCCGGCCGGCGGCGTCGTCAGCACGCTCGAAGTGCCGAACAGCCTGCAGAAAGGCTTCGCGCACGACCAGATGGTGACGAGCTTCAGCTCGAAGTCGGAACTCGGGCTGCACCTGTCCCTCGACGGCAGCTATCTGACGTTCATGGGTTACGTCGCACCCGTCAACGCGATCGACGTGTCGAACTCGAACACGCCGCTTGCCGTCGATACGACGAACCCGGACGGTCAGAACTTCTATCGCGCGATCGCGCGCGTCGATCGCCACGGGCACTTCCGCTTCACCGAGACGAATGCGTACAGCGGCAACAACGGCCGCGCGGCGATCCTGAACAATCGCGACGGCCGCGAGGTTTACTACACGTCGGGCAACGCCGGCAACGGCTCGAACCCGCAGCCGGCCAACGTGATCCTCGGCGCGGGCGCGCAGTTCATCGACGGCGCGAAGCATCACGAAGCGCAGCAGGATCCGGGCGTGCCGACGCCGCTCGCGAGCTTCTCGGTCACGGAACTCGGCGCGAAGGCCGACAAGATCGGCAAGGACGACAACTTCCGCGGCATCGCGGTGCACGACAACGTCGTGTACTACACGAAGGGCAGCGGCGGTAACGGCGTGAACACCGTGTACTTCGTCGATACGACCGGCACCGCATGTCCGTCGGGCGTCGGCGTGCCGTCGCCGAAGGCCGTGCTGCCGACGGCGCCGCTCGCGTACAACGCGGCCACGCTGCAGACGGCCGGCCTGCCGAACAACATGTGCGTGCTGGCCGGTTTCCCGGCCACGCCGAACAAGACCGCGACGACGCTTGCTTACCCGTTCGGGATCTGGTTCGCCGATGCGAACACGCTCTATGTCGCGGATGAAGGCGACGGCTACACGGGCGGCGCGGACCTGTACGCGCATGCGGCCGCGCAGACGACGGCGGGCCTGCAGAAGTGGGTCTATGACGCGGGCGCGAAGCAGTGGAAGCTCGCCTACACGCTGCAGAACGGGTTGAACCTCGGTCAGCCGTATTCGGTCGCCGGCTACCCGGCGGGCAACAATCCGGCGACGGGCCTGCCGTGGGCACCGGCGACGGCCGGCCTGCGCAACCTGACGGGCCGCGTCGAACGCGACGGTACGGTGACGATCTGGGCGGTGACGTCGACGGTCAGCGGCAACGGCGACGTCGGAGCCGATCCGAACCGGCTGGTTGCCGTGCGTGACGTGCTGAAGAACACGAGCGCGACGACCGCCGCACACGAGCAGTTCGCCGTGCTGCGGACTGCGAAGTTTGCGGAAGTGTTGCGGGGTATCGAGTTCGCGCCGGGTACGGAGCGGGGCTGGTCGCACTGAGGCAGGTGATGCCCGGCTGATGTCGGATGAAAGGGGCGCGGTCATGTGTTTTCGTGGCAGCGCCCTGCAACTTTGTCGTGGCGCGGGTTCAGTCGATGTGGTGCGCTTCGCCGTCTTTCGGCTTCGCCGGTGCCGCGCGCTCCCGGATCGGGAACGTCGCGTTCCGGGCCGACGTCTGCGCGTCGATGACCTTGCGGTGATCGACGCCAGGCAGGTCGAGCAGCCGGTCGATCGCCGCTTTCGCGCCTTCGGCGTCCTGCGGGAACCCGCACGCGAACCGCCTGTTCATATCGAACAGGATCCACCAGACGTCCGATACGGACGGCCACTGATCGCTGGTTTCGATCACGATCGCGGCGATGTCGAATGCGCGCCGGGTGCCGGGCCTCGCCACCCGCCGGCCCGAGCCGCATCAAAGCGCTTCGACCAGCAGGCGCTTGCTCTTCTCGCAATACTCATGACACGCGACCCGCGCCGCAATCGACGCGCCGTGCACGAACCTCGGCGCATCCGCCCGCCGCGACATCGACACGACGATCGACGGCGGTGACGGCTGCAGCGGCAGCTCGACGACTTCGCCGCTCTCGATCAGCGCATCGACGAACAGCACCGGAATCGCCGCGACGCCGAAACCGTCGCGCACGAGCTGAACGATCACGGAGATGGAAGGCGACCCGGTGATGCGCGTGTCCGACAGCGGCACGCCGTGCGCATGCGCAAGGGTACGGACGATATCCTCGAGCGCGCGGTGGGGCGCCGTACCGCGCCCATACGTGAGAATCGGCTGGCGCAACACCTGCCTCGCGAGGCCCGAGCGCGTATTCGGCAGCAGCCCCGCCCGCGCGATCCAGCGCACCGGATAGTTCGCGAGCGCGTCGCACACGACCGACGCTTCGTCGCTGCCTTCCACGCGGATGATCAGGTCGAGCTCGCCGGCCATCAGCCGGCGCTGCAGCACGACGCTGACGTCGACGGTCAGGTCGATTTCCAGCTGCGGATAGTCGGCCGCCAGCCGCCGCATGTAGTGCGGCAGCCAGCTGTGCACGACGGTCTCGATCACGCCGAGCCGCAGCTTCCCGCGCAGCGCACTTTCGCCGGACGCGGCGGCCAGCAGTTCCTGCGTCGCCTCGACCACGGCTTTCGCGTAGCCGAGCAGGTATTCGCCGTTCGGCGTGAGCCGGAACTCGCGGCTGTCGCGGTCGACGAGTACCGTCTGCAATTCGTCCTCGAGCGCCTTCAGGCGCTGCGAGATCGCGGCCGGCGTCGCATGCAGCGCGGCGGCCGTCGTGCGGAAGTTGCGCAACTTCGCGAGCGTGACGAAGGTTTCGAGAAAACGCGTGTTCATGGCGGTCGGACGGAGCGTGGATGCGCACTTTGCCGGTGAGGAAAAGTGAACGGAGCCGGGGAAAACCCGAAGATCTGTTAAGAAATTCTATACACGCAGCGCAAAAAAACTCGTTGGCGACAAAATTTTTTCTTTTCTATTCTTCGCCGTATCCGATGACACGGCATCGTCATCCCGACGACACACCGACAAGCGACAGAACCTCATGACGCCTTCCGAATTCCGCCAGTCCGTGCGCCGCGGCGCATTCCGCGGCCCGACCGCGGGCCATTGCGGTCCGTACGCGCAAGCGAACCTCGCGATCCTGCCCGATGCGTACGCGCACGATTTCCTGCGCTTCTGCCAGGCGAACCCGAAAGCCTGCCCGCTGCTGGGTGTCGGCGAACCGGGCGCGTTCCGGGTCGACGCGCTCGGCGAGGATCTCGACATCCGCACCGACGTGCCGAGCTACAACGTCTACCGCGACGGCCGCCTGACCGAGCGCGTCGAATCGCTGGAAGCGCTGTGGCGCGACGATTTCGTCGTGTTCGCGATCGGCTGCTCGTTCTCGTTCGAGGACATGCTGGCCCGTGAAGGGATCGGCCTGCGCCACGTCGAGGAGGGGCGCAACGTGCCGATGTACCGCACGTCGATCCCGAACCGCCGGGCGGGCATCTTCGGTGGCCAGCTCGTCGTGTCGATGCGGCCGATGCGCGGCGCCGACGCGATCCGCGCGGTGCAGGTCACGAGCCGGTTTCCGGGCGTGCACGGCGCGCCGATCCATCTCGGCGATCCGCGCGAACTGGGCATCGCCGACCTGAACGCGCCCGAATTCGGCGACGCGGTGACGATCCGCGACGGCGAGCTGCCGGTGTTCTGGGCGTGCGGCGTGACGCCGCAAACCGCGCTGATGGACGCGAAGCTGCCGATCGCGATCGCGCACACGCCCGGCCACATGCTGATGACCGACATCACGAACGCGTCGCTGGCCGTATTCTGATCCGGGGCGACGACGGCCCGCACCACATATCGCACGACATACCGCACCACATACCGCACGCACGACCGCCGTTTGACGGCGCATCACGACAGGAGCATCACCATGGAAAGCAAGACCCTCGCGGCGAGCGCCGCGGAGCCCGCGAGCCCCGAGCGCAACGGCCTGTTCTCGTGGTACGGCGACGCGCAGCTGCGCGAGCGCCGCGCGTTCTGGAGCTGCAAGGTCGGCTACATGCTCGACGGGATGGACACGCAGATGCTGTCGTTCGTGATCCCGACGCTCGTCGCGACCTGGGGCATCTCGTTCGCGGATGCGGGCTTCATCGGCACGGTCACGCTGCTCGCGTCGGCGGCCGGCGGCTGGATCGCCGGCATCCTGTCCGACCGGATCGGCCGCGTGCGCACACTGCAGCTCACGGTGCTGTGGTTCGCCGTGTTCACCGCGTTGTGCGGGCTCGCGCAGAACTACCATCAGCTGCTCGCCGCGCGCGCGCTGATGGGCTTCGGCTTCGGCGGCGAATGGACGGCCGGCGCCGTGCTGATCGGCGAAGTGATCCGCGCGCGCGACCGCGGCAAGGCGGTCGGCCTCGTGCAGTCGGGCTGGGCGATCGGCTGGGGGCTGTGCGCGCTGCTGTATGCGCTGCTGTTCTCGGTGCTGCCCGCCGAGCAGGCGTGGCGCGCGCTGTTCCTCGTCGGGCTCGCACCGGCACTGCTGGTCGTCGCGATCCGCCGCTACGTGAAGGAGCCGGACGTCTACGAGAAGGAGAAGGCCGCGCAGGCGAAAGTGGCCGACGCGCCGCGCCTCACCGAGATCTTCGCGCCGAAGCTGATCACGACGACGCTGCGCGCGGCGCTGCTGACGACCGGTGCGCAGGGCGGCTACTACGCGATCACGACGTGGCTGCCGACCTTCCTGAAGACCGAGCGCCACCTCACGGTGATGGGCACCGGCGGTTATCTGGCGATGATCATCTTCGGCTCGTGGGTCGGCTACCTGACGAGCGCGTACCTGACCGACCGCCTCGGCCGCAAGCCGAACTTCATCCTGTTCGCGCTCGGCTCGATGGTGATCGCGTTCGCGTACACGTCGCTGAACCTGACCAACGCGTCGATGCTGTGGCTCGGTTTCCCGCTCGGCTTCTTCGCATCGGGCATCTTCTCGGGGATGGGCGCATTCCTCACCGAATTGTTCCCGACGCGCGTGCGCGGCTCCGGCCAGGGCTTCTGCTACAACGTGGGCCGCGCGATCGGTGCGCTGTTCCCGTTCCTGATCGGCGCGCTGTCGAAGCAATACGGGCTCGGCATGAGCATCGGCATCTTCGCGGTCGCCGCATACGGCGTGGTGATCGTCGCCGCGCTGACGCTGCCCGAGACACGCGGCCGCGAACTCGACGCCGCCTGAACCGGCGGGGCGGTCCGCCCCGCGTTGTCCTCCCCCTTTCATCGCCCCCGTGACATGGCGCGCCGCGCGCGCCGTGCGGCGGCGCTCGTCCCTCGATTTCACGACGCATCGACCCGACATCATGACTGACCGACACAACATCCCAGTTTCTTCCGACGCCGCGCGCTGGCAATTCTGGATCGACCGCGGCGGCACGTTCACCGACATCGTCGCGCGCCGGCCCGACGGCACGCTCGTCACGCACAAGCTGCTGTCGGAGAACCCCGAGCAGTATCGCGACGCGGCCGTGGCCGGGATTCGCCACCTGCTGGGCCTCGCGGCCGGCGAGCCGATCACGCCCGAGCGCGTCGACATGGTGAAGATGGGCACGACGGTCGCGACCAACGCGCTGCTCGAACGCAAGGGCGAACGCACCGCGCTCGCGACGACGCGCGGCTTTCGCGACGTGCTGCGCATCGCGTACCAGAACCGGCCGCGCCTGTTCGATCTCGACATCGTGCTGCCCGACGCGCTGTACGAAACCGTCGTCGAGATCGACGAGCGCGTCGGCGCGCACGGCGACGTCGTCGTGCCGCTCGACGCGGAGCAGGCCGAAGCGTCGCTGCGCCGCGTGTACGACTCGGGCGTGCGCGCGCTCGCGATCGTGCTGATCCACGGCTATCGCTACACCGCGCACGAACGCGCGCTGGCCGCGCTGGCGCGCCGGATCGGCTTCACGCAGGTATCGGTGTCGCACGAGGTGTCGCCGCTGATGAAGATGGTGTCGCGCGGCGACACGACCGTCGTCGACGCGTACCTGTCGCCGATCCTGCGTCGTTATGTCGAGCAGGTCGCGCACGAGATGCCGGGCGTGAACCTGCAGTTCATGCAGAGCAGCGGCGGCCTCACGCGTGCCGATGCGTTCCAGGGCAAGGACGCGATCCTGTCGGGCCCGGCCGGCGGCATCGTCGGGATGGTGCGCGCCGCGCAGGCGGCCGGCTTCGAGCGCGTGATCGGCTTCGACATGGGCGGCACGTCGACGGACGTGTCGCATTACCACGGCGAGTTCGAGCGCGTGTTCGAGACGCAGGTGGCCGGCGTGCGGATGCGCGCGCCGATGATGAGCATCCACACGGTGGCCGCCGGCGGCGGCTCGGTGCTCGGCTTCGACGGCGCGCGGCTGCGCGTCGGGCCCGAGTCGGCCGGCGCGAACCCGGGGCCGGCCGCGTACCGGCGCGGCGGCCCGCTGACGGTGACCGACTGCAACGTGATGCTCGGCAAGATCCAGCCCGATCATTTCCCGCGCGTGTTCGGCCCGCACGCGGACGAACCGCTCGACCGCGACGGCGTGGTCGCGAAGTTCGCCGCGCTCGCCGACGAGATCCACGCGGCGACCGGGCGGCGCGAGACGCCCGAGGCGCTCGCCGAAGGTTTCCTGGAAATCGCGATCGGCAGCATGGCGAACGCGATCAAGAAGATCTCGGTGCAGCGCGGCCACGACGTGTCGCGCTACGTGCTGACGACGTTCGGCGGCGCGGGCGGCCAGCATGCGTGCGGCGTGGCCGACGCGCTCGGGATGACGCAGGTGTTCGCGCACCCGCTCGCGGGCGTGCTGTCCGCATACGGGATGGGCCTCGCCGACCAGACCGCGATGCGCGAGCGGGCGGTCGAGGCGGTGTTGTCCGACGCGTCGCTGCCGGCGCTGAACGCGGCGCTCGACCGGCTGGCCGACGAGGCCGTCGGCGCGTTGCTCGAACAGGGCGTGCCGCAGGCGCGGATCGCGATCGAGCGCCGCGTGCACCTGCGCTACCAGGGCACCGATTCGACGCTCGACGTGCCGGCCGGCAGCGTCGCCGCGATGCAGCAGGCATTCGAGGCCGCGTACCGGCAGCGCTACGCGTTCCTGATGCCCGGCACGCCGCTGGTGGCCGAACTCGCGTCGGTCGAGGCGATCGGCCGCTCCGACGCGCCGGTGGAGATCGCCCCGCTCGCGCCGCGCGGCGACGGCAGCGACTCTGACGTACTGCGCGCGCATTCCACGGTGCGCTTTTATTCCGGCGGCCAATGGCACGACGCGGCGCTCTACGTGCGCGACACGCTGCTGGCCGGCGACGCGATCGACGGCCCGGCGATCGTCGCGGAACAGAACGGCACGACCGTCGTCGAGCCCGGCTGGCGCGCGCAGATGACCGCGCAGGGCAACCTCGTGCTGACACGTACGACGCCGCTGCCGACGCGCCGCTCGCTCGGCACCGACGCCGACCCGGTGCGGCTCGAGATCTTCAACAACCTGTTCATGTCGATCGCCGAGCAGATGGGGCTGCGGCTGCAGAACACCGCGTACTCGGTGAACATCAAGGAGCGGCTCGACTTCTCGTGCGCGATCTTCGACGGCGACGGCAACCTGATCGCGAACGCGCCGCACATGCCGGTGCACCTGGGCTCGATGGGCGAGAGCATCCGCACGGTGATCGAGCGCAACCGCGGCCGCATGCGCGACGGCGACGTGTTCATGCTGAACGATCCGTATCACGGCGGCACGCACCTGCCGGACGTGACCGTCATCACGCCGGTGTTCGCGGACGGTTCGGACGCGCCGCTGTTCTACGTCGGCTCGCGCGGCCACCACGCGGACATCGGCGGCACGACACCGGGCTCGATGCCGCCCGATTCGACGCATATCGACGAGGAAGGCGTGCTGATCGACAACTGGCAGCTTGTGTCGGCCGGCACGCTGCGCGATGCGGAAACCCGCGCGCTGCTCGCGTCGGGCCGCTACCCGGCGCGCAACGTCGAGCAGAACATGGCCGACCTGCGCGCGCAGGTCGCCGCGAACCAGAAGGGCGTCGACGAGCTGCGCCGGATGGTCGCGCAGTTCGGCCGCGACGTCGTGCTCGCGTTCATGGGGCACGTGCAGGACAACGCGGAAGAAGCGGTGCGGCGCGTGATCGGCGCGCTGCAGGACGGCGCGTACCGCTACCCGCTCGACAACGGCGCGGAGATTCGCGTCGCGATCCGCGTCGACCGGGCTGCGCGGCGCGCGGAAATCGACTTCACGGGCACGTCCGCGCAGCTCGACAACAACTTCAACGCGCCGAAGGCCGTGTGCATGGCCGCCGTGCTGTACGTGTTCCGCACGCTGGTCGGCGACGACATCCCGTTGAATGCCGGCTGCCTGAAGCCGCTCACGGTGATCGTGCCGGCCCGTTCGATGCTGAATCCCGAGTATCCGGCGGCGGTCGTGTCGGGCAACGTCGAGACGTCGTCGGCCATCACCAACGCGCTGTACGGCGCGCTCGGCTGCGTTGCGTCGAGCCAGGGAACGATGAATAACTTCACATTCGGCAACGATCGCTACCAGTACTACGAGACGATTGCGGGCGGCAGCGGTGCCGGCGACGGCTTCGCGGGCGTCGGCGCGGTGCAGACGCACATGACGAACTCGCGGCTCACCGATCCGGAGGTGCTGGAATGGCGCTACCCGGTGCGGCTCGATTCGCACCGGATCCGCGCTGGGTCGGGCGGCGGCGGCCGCTGGCGCGGCGGCGACGGCGCGGTGCGGCGGATCCGCTTCCTCGAGCCGATGACCGCGTCGATCCTGTCGAACAACCGGATCCACGCGCCGTTCGGCGCGGCGGGCGGCGAGGCCGGCGCCCTCGGCCGCAACTCGATCGAGCGCGCGGACGGCACGGTCGAGGCGCTCGAGCATATCGGCCGTGCGCAGATGGCGCCGGGCGACGTGTTCGTCGTCGAAACCCCGGGCGGCGGCGGATACGGCGCGGCGGGCTGAGCCGGGCGACCGGCGTGGGCGACCGGCGCGGGCCCCCGCGCCGGCGCGCGGATAACATTGCAACGGACTGTGGAATAAAGCCGTGCATTAATGCCCGAACGGAATCAAAAAATACGGAAAACCGGGTCGCAGGAACGCGATCCGACCCTGTCGCCACGATCCCGCCGCAGCGTTGCCGCCGTACCCCGGAATCGACCGCAAACGCCCGCCCGGCGGGGCGTTCAGCCTGTCGCGCCAGGCGCGTTGCGCACCGCCGCACCCGCGTTCAGACGGGCTGCCAATCATGAAAAATCCGGCTTGCCAATCGAGTCCCAATTCCTTGACACTCTGCTCTAAATGTGAGTGCCATTCTCGATCGTCATTTGATAAGATGGCTCTCATCATTCGTTAGGCACAACCTGCGCGCATCACGCGCGAACGCCGGGTCGCATTAGCTGGAAACAAGTACGGGACGAGGCCCATCATCACGGCAACCACGGTTGCCTTTCCGGGAGCGCGCTGCGCGGCCCGGAGGGGCGGTCGGCCGACTCGCCTCCGTCTACACTGTGCGTTTTTTCTGGATCGGGGCGTCTCCATGGATGACGAAAACGATAGCGCGGTGCTCGAGGCGCACGTCGGTACGCGCAGCCCCTGCTGGCGTCTCGGCAGCGACAGCAATGCACTTGAACTGGCGGCCGTCCGCGGCCTGACCAACGTCGCCGTCGCGCTGACGGCCGAACAGGCCGCGAGCATCCGCGCGCTGACTGGCGTCACGTCGCACCTCGTGCTCGACATCGCGCTGTACGGCGAACCGGTCAGGCTCCACCTCGTCGGCCGGAAGGTCGACACGACCAACTGGGCTGGCACGGCCTCCGCCTATTCCGATGCCGAGTCCGTCGCGGTCGATCTCGCGCACGGGCTCGCGTTCGCCGAGCAGGTCGTGTCGGAGGTGAACTCGCTCGTCGTGATCCTCGACCGCAACGGGATGGTGCAGCGCTTCAACCGCCTGTGCGAGGAAGTGACGGGCAAGCGCGAGGTCGACGTGATCGGCCGCAGCGCGTTCGAGCTGTTCATGAGCCCGGAGCAGGGCGCGCAGTCGCGCAGCAACATCACCGGCTTTTTCGCGAGCAACCACTCGTTCGCGGTCGAGCGCTACATCAATACGGTCAACGGGCCGCGCCTGTTCCAGTTCCGCAACAAGTTCGTCCAGAGCGGCAGCGGGGTCGACGAGCAGTTCCTGATCTGCTCGGGCATCGACATCACCGAGGAGCGCAGCGCGCAGCAGCGGCTCACCGAACTCGCGAACACCGACGTGCTCACCGGGCTGCCGAACCGCCATGCGATCAGCGAGCGCATCCACGCGGCGATCGCCGCCGAAACCGCCGCGACGCGCGGTCAGGTCGGCATCCTGTTCCTCGATCTCGACAACTTCAAGCGCGTCAACGATCACTACGGGCACATCACCGGCGACCGGCTGCTGCAGGACGTGTCGGCGATCATCAGCGGCTGCCTGCCGTCCGGCGCGACGCTCGCGCGGCTCGGCGGCGACGAATTCCTCGTGCTGTTCGAGCACGGCACGCGGCCGCTGCTCGAAGCGACCGCGCAGATCATCCTCGAGCGGCTGCGCACGCCGATCCATCTCGGGCTGATGGAGGTCTACACGAGCTGCTCGATCGGCATCGCGATGCATCCGCAGCACGGCGACTCGCTCGAGACGCTGATCCGCAGCGCGGATACCGCGATGTACGTCGCGAAGGAAGAGGGCAAGCATACGTACCGCGTGTTCTCGCTGGAGATGAACCAGAAGGTCGCGAAGTACATGTGGCTCGACACGAACCTGCGCAAGGCGCTCGAAGAGGAGCAGTTCGTGCTGCACTACCAGCCGGTCGTCGATATCGCGACCGGCGACGTGCATGGCGTCGAGGCGCTGATCCGCTGGCAGTCGCCCGATCGCGGGCTCGTCGCGCCGATCGAATTCATCCGCTTCGCGGAGGAGTCGGGCCTGATCGCGCCGCTCGGGCGCTGGGTGATGCGCACCGCGGCCGCGCAGGCCGCCGCGTGGAAGGCGAAGGGGCTCGGTATCCGGATCGCGGTGAACGTGTCCGCGCGGCAGTTGCAGGACATGAACATCGTGCACCAGATGGCGTCGATCCTCGACGCCGCGGGCCTGAAGCCCGGCCTGCTCGACATCGAGCTGACCGAGAGCTGCTTCATCGAGGACGAGGAGGCGGCCAACGGGCTGATGCGCCAGTTCCGCCAGCTCGGCGCGGAGATCCATCTCGACGATTTCGGCACCGGTTATTCGTCGCTGTCGCAGTTGTCGCGCCTGCCGCTCGACGCGATCAAGCTCGACCGCACCTTCATCACGGCCATCGACCGCAATCCGCGCTCGCAGGCGCTGGTGCGCTCGGTCGTGTCGCTCGCGAAGGCGCTGAATTTCGCGGTGATCGCCGAAGGTGTCGAAACGCATGCGGAAGCCGAGTTCCTCAAGCAGCTCGACGTCGATCACGCGCAGGGCTACTACTACGCGCGCCCGATGCCGGCACAGGCGTTCGAGGCGTGGCTCGCGGAAACGAGAAAGCTCAGGCTGATCGCCTGAGCGCCGTTCATGAAAGGGCGCCGCCCGCAGGCGGCGCCCGTCGCACTACACCGTGCGCAGCTTCGACACGCGCCGGTTCTGCAGCATCACGAGGCGTTCCATGTACGCGAGATCCTTCGGCTCGATCGTGAACGCCGCATGCACCCATGCTTCCGTGATGTCCATCAGCTCGGAGCGCGACAGCTGGAACACCCGCTCGCGTGCCCGCAGCATCGCGCGCACGCCGTTCAGCTTCGGCTTCGTCACGTCGATGAAGGTACGCGTCGCGAGATACGCGTCACCCGCGTCGAACGTCTGGTCGATCAGGCCGCGATCCTCATACCACTCCGATGCGTGCGCTTCGCCGGTCGCGATCAGTTGCTCCGCGAGGCCCCGATCGGCCTTGCGCGCGACGAGCGAATAGCCGCCCATGCCCGGGAACAGGTTGAACGCGATCTCGGGGAACCCGAGCTTCACGCCCTTCTGCGCGAGCACGTAGTGATGCGCGAGCGCGGCCTCGAAGCCGCCGCCGAGCGCGCTGCCCTCGACCATCGCGATCGAGATCGCCCCGGTGCCGAAGCCCGTGTAGATCTCGTACACGCCGTCGATGCACGAGCGCGCGTAGGCCATTAGCAGGTCGCGCTTGCCGCTGCGGATCGCATCGACGAAGAAGCTCAGGTCGCCGCCGACGTTGAACAGCTCGGGGACGAGCGAGCCCGTCACCCAGAAGTCGAACGGCAGGCCCGAGTCGCGTGCGACGCGTGCGAGATGGATGATGTCGGTAACGAGTTGCTGGTTGAAGCACGGCCGCGGCTCCGATCGCAGCATCATCCACATGACATTACGTCCTTCTTCGTAAAAGGCAGTCAGTTGCGTGAGTTCGCCGGCTTCGTAAAACGGGCGGCACGCGGGATGGGATTGGAGTTGCATGGTATGTCCTCGAGAGATGTGGTTTTTGAAGACCGTCGCGCCCGGTGCCGAGCGGGAGACGGGTTCCCGCAGGGCGCCGGGCGCGAGGCATCGCCATTGTTGCGCGCGCACAAAAGTCGAATTGCGGGGAACAACGCACGAACGGGGCGCAGGTGCCGGTCGCGCCGGGGCGTGGGG
>NZ_LDUL01000126.1:0-3269 GCF_001043615.1 Burkholderia sp. LK4 | reverse complement strand
GCGCTTTGGGGCAACCCACTGCGGACCCGCTCCAGCAGCTTGCGGTGGCCTTCCCGGTCAATGCATCGTGATGCCGCCCTCTACGAGCCATGCCTGCGACAGTCTCATCAGGATCGTTACGCGTAACCCTGACATGGCCTGTTTCGATTCCCGTCGAACTTCTTCCGTCCGGTTATCGATGTTTCCCACGTACTATTCGCTATTGGGAAAATTCACGAAGACCATCGGGAAGGCGATGATAAAACGCGCTGTGACTTGCGTTGTTGCCGCTTTGGCGCCGCTCATCGCACATGCAGGGTGCAGTGAGAACCTACAGAACTGGTTCGCACGACTTCATCCCGGCCAGGCGCTGGATGCTGCTCACGCGGTTTGCAAGGTCTGGCCCGCGAATAACGCGCTGACGATCGGGGTGTTACCTCTGGAGCAGAAAAGCAGCAGCGACGGGCCAAACGTCGTCGACATCGAGGTACTGGTTGCCGATACGGCTACGGGCGCGATTGTCGCGCATCGGTTTCAGCGATCGGCGATTCACTACGGAGAGGACCACTATTTTGACGGCGTCGAGCTCGATACGGCGCGTTATCAGCTGACCTCCACTCAACGTGCCTTCGGCGTACGCCTGAAGTCGTCCGGCGGCCCGCCCGCGGAAATGTCTGGCATCGCTACGCTGAGTCTCTATTTGATCGATGGGCAGCATTTGCATCCGGTGCTGGATCGCCTGATCGTGAGCGATTGGACGGGCGACCGTGATGGTCCTTGTACAAGCACGTCTGAAACATCACGCACACTCGCACTCGGCCCCGTAGGCACGCAAGGCTATGCCGTCTTGCAGGTCGCCGAAAAGTACGTCGAGAACGAGAGCCGGCTCGAAGTCGATACATGCTCGGGTCACACGTCACCCGCACAACGCCGTAACGTTATGCTCGACTATCGCGATGGCACCTACCGTATTCCGGATGCCATGCGATATGCCGATTGATCGGCTGCGTCCGCTCCGTTCAACGTGACAGGTGGCGAGCAATGAGACGTTCGGTCTTTGACGGATATCGCGCGGTTCACCGGCGATAGCTGCGAAACAGTTCAGGCGTGTCGCAGCTATCGCCTCGTGTAATCGCGTCAAGCCGCAGCCGCCCCATCCAACGCCGGATAATCCACATACCCGCGCGCATCGCCGCCGAAGAACGTGTCGCGCTGCGCATCGTTCATCGGCGCGCCCGTCTTCAGCCGCGTGATGAAATCCGGATTCGCGAGCACCATCTGGCCGTACGCTTCGAGATCGGCAAGATCCGTCGCGACATCCGTGCCGATCGCGTCGCGCGTGCGGCCCGGCCGATTCACGATCAGCGTGCCGTTCCAGCGCGCGCGCAGGTCCGCGAGCAGCGGCTCGTTGCCCTGGTGCATCACGTGCAGGTACGCGAGGCCGAGCCGGTCGAGCTGCGTCGCCAGGTAGCGATACAGGTCCGGCCCTTCCGCGCCTTCGTCGATGCCCCACAACGTGGTGCCCGGCGACAGGCGAATCGCGGTGCGGTCCGCGCCGATCTCGTCGGCGATCGCCTCGGCCACCTCGATCGCGAAGCGCGCACGATTTTCGATCGAACCGCCGTACGCGTCGCTGCGCGTGTTCGCGTTCGGCGCGAAGAACTGCTGGACCAGATACCCGTTCGCGCCGTGGATCTCGACGCCGTCGGCGCCGGCTTCGATCGCGCGGCGCGCGGCGAAGCGGAAGTCGTTCACGGTGCCGCGCACTTCGTCGGTCGTCAGCGCGCGCGGCGCGGGAATCTCCTGCATCCCTTTCATCGTGAACATCGGCACGCCCGGCGCGATCGCGGAAGGCGCGACGCCCTGGCGATGATGCGGCGTATTGTCGGGATGCGACATGCGCCCCACGTGCATCAGCTGGATGAACAGGCGGGCGCCGCGCGCGTGCACGCGCTCGCTGACCGCCTTCCAGCCGGCGACGTGCGCATCGGTGTAGATGCCGGGCGTCGTCAGGTAACCCTGGCCGTCGTCCGACGGCTGCGTGCCTTCGCTGACGATCAGGCCGAGATCCGCGCGCTGCGCGTAATACTCGGCGGCCAGTGCGCCGGGCGTGCCGTCGAACGCGGCGCGGCTGCGCGTCATCGGTGCCATGACCAGGCGGTTCTGCAGCGTGTAGCGGCCGACACGGGCCGGGGTGAACAATGCGTCCATGATGCGTGCTCCTCGAGAGTCGGGTAACGGCACCGGGGCGGTGCCGTCTCGGGCGCGGGCCGCGCACTGTGTGCGCGCCTCGCCGCCATGGACACGTCATCCATTGCTTCTTTTTCGAGATAAATATGGTAGTTTGGATAACATTGATCCATTGATGGAGCAGTGGGCGTGGAACTGCTGAACGACATGGCGCTGTTCGTGGAGGTCGTGAAGGCGAAGGGCTTTCGCAGCGCGGCCGACGCGCTCGGGATGCCGAATTCGACGCTGTCGCGGCGCATCGGCGCACTGGAGAAGGCGATCGGCTTGCGGCTGCTGCATCGGACGACGCGCCGGATCGAGCTCACGGAAGCCGGGCAGCTGTATTTCGAGCGCTGCAAACGTATCGTCGACGAAGCGCGGCTCGCGCACGAGCAGCTCGGCGAGTTGCTGGCCGAACCGGCAGGCGTGCTGCGCGCATCGTTTCCGGTCGATTTCGCGGTGGTCTACCTGGCGCCGCTGATCGTCGAATTCGCGAACCGCTACCCGAAGCTCACGTTCGATTTCGAACTGACGTCGCGGCGTGTCGACCTGGTGAGCGAACCGTTCGACGTCGCGATCCGCATCGGCGAATCGGCCGATTCGCAACTCGTCGCGCGGCGGCTCGCGACGTTCCGCAATCACCTGTATGCGTCGCCGCGCTATCTCGAGCGCGCGGGCGAGCCGCGCGAACCGGACGACCTGCGGCGGCATCAGTGCCTGAGCGTGCAGCGCGTCGATGCGTGGACGCTGCACGACGCCGCGCGGGAGATCGAGGTGCCGGTGGGCGGGCGTTTCATCGTGAACAGTGTCGGCATGGTCCGGCAACTCGCCGTGCACGAGGCGGGCATCATCCAGATGCCGGCGGAAGTCGTGGCCGACGACGTGGCCGCGGGCCGGTTGCGTCGCGTGCTGCCCGACTGGGAGGGGGCGCCCGTTCCGGTCTACGCGATGACGGAAACGCGCTTGCTGCCGGCGAAGACGCAGGTCTTCATCGAGTATCTGCGCGCGCATTTCGCGCAGGCGTGACGGGCGGCTGCGCGGACGATCGTCCGCCGTTTACT
>NZ_LDUL01000125.1:0-1206 GCF_001043615.1 Burkholderia sp. LK4 | reverse complement strand
CGGCGGCGCTTACCAGCCGAGCAGGTGGTATGGCTGGTCATCGCGCTGGCAATCTACCGACACTGGTCTATCAGCGAGGTAGTCGATAGCCTCGATCTGGTCTTGCCCAACGAGGCCTCATTCGTCAGCAAGAGCGCCGTCGCTCAAGCGCGACAGAGGCTCGGCGATGCGCCCATGGCCTGGCTATTTGAACGCACCGCTCAAGCCTGGTGCCAGCAAGATGGTGCGCGCCACGCCTTCAAAGGGTTGAGCTTGTGGGCCATGGATGGCACCACGCTGCGCACTCCGGACAGCCCCGCCAACCGTGAGCACTTCGGCGCTCAGGGCTATGCCAGCGGTAAGATGGCTAGCTACCCGCAGGTGCGGGCCGTGACACTGACCTCGATTCCGACCCATCTCGTCGCCAACATCGCGTTCGGCCGTTACGACACGAATGAGATGCTCTATGCCAAGCAACTGCTGGAGCAGATCCCGGATCACTCGTTGACGGTATTCGACAAGGGCTTTCTGTCCGCCGAAATTCTGTGCGGCCTGAGTTCGGGTGAGCGCAATCGCCACTTCCTGATTCCGGCCAAGTCCAATACACGTTGGGAGGTGATATCGGGCAAGCCAGACGATGCCTTGGTGCGCATGCGCGTGTCACCACAAGCACGGAAGAAGTGCCCTGAATTGCCCGAATGGTGGACGGCCCGCGCGATCCGCGTGCTGGATGCAACAGGCCGCGAGCGGGTGCTGCTGACTTCACTGACTGACCGCCGCCGCTTCAAGATGGCTGATCTGGACGCCTGCTATGAGCGCCGCTGGCAGGTTGAAACCAGCTACCGCGAGCTCAAGCAATCAATGCTGGGGCACGAGCTGACGCTGCGCAGCCGAACGGTTGAAGGCATTTACCAGGAAATCTGGGGGGCATTGATCGCCTACAACCTGATTCGCCGCGAGATGGCCTGCGCGGCCTTTGAGGCCAAATGCGAACCGACCGAACTGAGCTTCATTCGGTCGTTCCATCTCATCCAGCACGAGATGATGTGGGCCGCACGCACACCTGCCTTTGCCAAGCTGCCCGCCGTTCTCAAGCGACTTCGCGAGCACCTCAAGCTACTCATCAATGTAAAACGGCCCGATCGCAAATGCGATCGGGCCGTCAAGTCCCGTCCTGCTCGCTATCCCGTTCGATATCTTCGGAAAAACCTTAACTGAACGGCATTA
>NZ_LDUL01000124.1:0-1267 GCF_001043615.1 Burkholderia sp. LK4 | reverse complement strand
ATTCGCCGACGACAGGCCCGTCGAAGTCGACGTGGACAGCGACGTGATGGAGCTGTTAGCCGACGACAAGCCAGTCGAGGTCGACGTGGACAACGACGTGATGGAGCTGTTGGCCGACGACAGACCGGTCGAGGTCGAGGTGGACAGCGAGATGATCGAGCTGTTGGCCGACGACAGGCCGGTCGAGGTCGAGGTGGACAACGAAGTGATCGAGCTGTTGGCCGACGACAGACCGGTCGAGGTCGACGTGGACAACGACGAAATGGCGCTGGTCGCGGTACCAACCTGTTGGGCAACCGAATAGAGCTGGCTGCCGTTGATCGCGTCGGTACTGGTCTGCGTCACCTGGCCGGCGGCGACGTTGGTGATTTGTCGCTCGTTGCCCTGGCTGCCGACGCTAACGGTGCCGACCGGCGCGGTGCCTGCGAATCCACCGAACGTGACGCCGTTGACGGTCGCGCTGCTCGTGGGATTGGCCGCGGCGGTCTGGGAGTTGGCGCCGAGCGCGACGGAATTGTTGGTGCCCGCGGTGGCGCCGCTGCCGATGGCGACGGCGTCGGTGCCGGTCGCGACGCTGTCGGCACCGGTCGAATTCGCGTGGAAGTACTTGATGCCCTGGCTGTTGATGTTGTCGATCACTGAGCCGACGCTGTTGGCGGTCGACGTCGTGCCGTTCGCGTTGTAGGTCGTGTACGCCGGCGCGGAGACCGTCCCGGTCGTCGGGTCGTACTTGGCGCCGCCGCCGAGTGCCGATGCTGTGCTGGTGCCGAGGTTGTCCGTCGTGGTCGTGACCGTGCTCAGGCCGGTGGACAGCGAGCTGATGCCGGTCGAGGTCGACGTGGACAGGGACGTGATCGAGCTGTTAGCCGACGAGAGGCCCGTCGAGGTTGAGGTGGACAGCGACGTCACCGAGCTGTTCGCCGAGCTCAGGCCAGTGGACAGCGAGTTGATGCCGGTCGACGTGGAAGTCGACAGGGAAGTGATGGAGCTATTCGCCGACGACAGACCGGTCGACGTGGAGGTCGACAGGGACGTGATCGAGCTGTTGGCCGACGAAAGACCCGTCGAGGTCGAGGTCGACAGCGACGTTACCGAGCTGTTGGTCGAGCTCAGGCCGGTGGACAGCGAGTTGATTCCGGTCGAGGTCGACGTGGACAGGGACGTGATCGAGCTATTTGCCGACGACAGGCCGGTCGACGTGGAGGTCGACAGCGAAGTGATGGAGCTGTTAGCCGACGAGAGGCCCGTCGAGGTCGAGGTGGACAGC
>NZ_LDUL01000123.1:0-27290 GCF_001043615.1 Burkholderia sp. LK4 | reverse complement strand
GACAAAATCTATGCAGAGTGAACGGATTGGCCTGCAACAACGGTGGCAAGTCTCGGCATCCACGTTACGGACGGCGTCGGGATATCCCGGCCAAACCCCTATTAGCGATCACCAGCCACCCACCAGGCCCGGTGACAACATCCCCCGGATCATGCGGGAATCATGCGGGGCCTGGCTGGCCAAGGCCCCGATTATCGGGGCGTGAAGATAGTGGCGGTGCACGCTGCCGCGCGACGTCGTGCTGCGCGACGGTAGCGATAGCGTCTCGCGGGAAAACGGATCGAGTCCGAAAGGAGGCCGGGATCAGATGCGTGCGTATTCAATCGAAAGCGGGAAGTCGTATTTCGATCCGACACGGATGCGACAGACGCAAAAAAGCCTCCGCTTGGGAGGCTTTATTTGCACTATCAAAGATAGTTGGTAGGGTGGGAGGGACTCGAACCCTCGACTCTCTGATTAAAAGTCAGATACTCTAACCAACTGAGTTACCACCCCACGTTCTTGAAACCTGTCGGTTCGTTGCTTCAATAACTTTGGCAACGACCCAAAGAGCAAAAAATTATAGCGACGGATTATTGGACTGTCAACAACCCGCCGCGATAATTATTTGATCGTTTCAAGCTTGCCCTGCGCCGTCTGTGCAGCATTCGACCCGGCGTACTGCGAAACGACCTGCTCGAACGTCTTCCTCGCGGCCGCCTTCTGGCCTTGCTCGAGCTGGTTCGTGCCGATCGCCACGAGGGCATCGGCCGCGCGCGGGTGCTGCGGGAACTTGCTGACGATCCCTTGCCACGTCGCAGTCGAACCGCGGTAGTCGCGCAGTGCGTATTGCGCATTACCGTACCAGTACTGCGCGGTCGGCTGGTAGGGGCTCTGCGGATACTTCGCGATGAACGCGCGGAACGAAGCCGCGGCCGCCTTGAAGTTGCCGTTGCGGAACTGCTGTTGCGCCGCATTGAGCGCATCCGTTTCACCCGGCTGCACGGTGCCTTCGACACCATCGATCGTCGCCTGCTGCGGCTCGAACTTCTTGAGCCGCGTGTCGAGATCCTGGTAGTACTCCTTCTGCTGCCGTTCGAGCGTCGTCAGCCGGTTCGTCAGATCCTCGTTCTCGCCGCGCAGCGTCGCGACCTGCTGGTTCAGCTGGTCGAGACGGCCGGATTGATCGAGGATCGTACGCTGGGCGGCCGACAACTGGCTGGCCAGGTTGTCGGTCTTGGTGCGCAGATCGAGCACGGCGCGGCGCGCTTCGTTGTCGTCGAACACGCCGGCGTGCGCCGGCGCGACCGACCACGCCGCGCCCGCGACGCAGAATGCTGCGGCAACGCGCAGCAGGGATACACGGTGCGTCATACGGCGATTCTTCCGTTACTTACTGTTGGTAGACGAGGTCGGCGCGACGGTTCTGCGCCCACGATGCTTCGTCGTGACCCGTTGCCTGCGGCTTTTCCTTGCCGAGGCTCACGGCTTCCATCTGCGAATCGTTCACGCCGAGCAGTGCCATCGCACGGCGGACGGCTTCCGCACGCTTCTGGCCCAGCGCGAGGTTGTACTCGCTCGTGCCGCGTTCGTCGGTGTTGCCCTGGATCAGCACGTGGCGCTGCGGGTGGCTCTTCAGGTACTGGGCGTGCTGCTGCATCAGCGACTGGTAGTCGTCCTTGACCGAATAGCTGTCGAAGTCGAAGTAGATGCTGCGCTTCGCGAGCGGGCTGTTCGGGTCGTTCAGCGGATCGACGTTCACTTGCGCGACGTTGTCGGCGCTCGGCTGCGTGCTGACCGCACCCGCGTTGTTGGCCTTGTCGTCGAGCTTCACGCCCGACTTGCACGCTGCGAGCGCGCTGATCATCATCACGGCCAGGGCCAGACGAGCTTTATTCGACATCATGGTTACTCTCCTTGTGGTCATTGCATGAAGGGCCCCCACGACGGCTCACGTACGGAGCCGCCCTGGACGGACAGGATTTGCGGCGGCGCGCTGCCGTCGGAGGGCACTGCTGCCAGAACATTGCGACCACCCGACTGGGTAGCGTACAGAAGGTACTGGCCGTTTGCCGCGAAGCTCGGCGATTCGTCGCGATTCGTATTCGTGATGGCGTTCGCCGCGCCCGATTGCAGATCCTGAACGTACAGCTTGAAGCCCCCGCCCGTGCGGGAGATGTAAGCGAGCAGCTTGCCGTCCGGGCTGATACGCGGACTCGTGTTGTAGCTGCCGGTGAAGGTCACGCGCTGCGCGGCGCCGGCGCTCTCGCCCTGCGCGGGCATCCGGTAGATCTGCGGCGCACCGCCGCGATCGCTCGTGAAGTAGATCCAGCGGCCGTCCGGCGAGTAGAACGGCTCGGTGTCGATCGAGCTGCTCTGCGTGAGGCGGCGCAGGCCGCCGCCCGTCGAATTGACCGAATAGATTTGCGTATTGCCCGTCAGCGACAGCGCGACGGCCAGCGTGTTGCTGTCCGGCGACCATGCCGGTGCGCTGTTGTTGCCCTTCTGGTCGGAGACGATGTAGCGGCGGCCGGTCGGCAGGTCGTGAATGTAGACGATCGGCTTCTTGCGCTCGAACGACACGTACGCGACCTTCGTGCCGCTCGGCGACCACGACGGCGAGATGATCGGCTCGGTGCTCGACAGCGCGATGCGCGCGTTCTGGCCGTCCGAATCCGAGATCTGCAACTGGTAGCGGTTACCGGTCTTGATCACGTACGACAGGCGCGTGGCGAACACGCCGCGCACGCCGAGCAGCTTCTGGTAGATGTAGTCGGCGATCTTGTGGCCGGCCGTGCGCAGCGTGGTGTCGGTGGCCGTCAGCGACAGGCCGCCGAGGCTTTGCTGCTTCACGGTGTCGTACAGGATGAAGTTGACCTTGTACTGGCCGTTCGCCTCGCGGTTCACGCTGCCGGCGACGAACGCATTGGCGCCCTTGGCCTTCCATGCGCCGAGATCGACCGATGCGGTCTCCGGCACGGGCGTGCTGCCTGCGTCGATGTTGGTGAATTTGCCGCTGCGGGCGAGGTCGGCGCGGACGATCGACGTGACCTGCTGCGGCAGGTTCGCCTCGTTCGCGAAATTCGCGGTGGCGATGGGGAACTGGGTCGACCCGACACCGGTGATCAGCACGTTGACCTGGGCGTTAGCGGCGCTGCCCGCCGTAATCAGACACGAGGCCACGAGTGCCCTGAAACCTAGCTTTGTCATCAAACTCATGCTTCTTGCTTCCCGTATGGCTTGGATCGCTGCGCAACGGCAGAGACAGTAAAAATACCCGATTCGTTCCCGTCCGACAGCGACGCCCGGAGTGTAAGCGCATTTCGTTTCACTCCGCCGCCTTGAAGGTAATCGTAATGTCAGACGGGGTACGACCGTTAGAATCGGGCGGCAACGGGACCGATGCGTGGATCGCATTGACCACGGCTTGATCCCACCCCGAATTCCCGCTGGAGCGGGAGACCGATGCGCTCAATACGTCACCGGACGGCGTGCACCGAATCTTGACGACGGTGGTCAGGCCTGCCCGCTCGCCGCCCCAAACGATGTTCGGCTTGACGCGGCGGCGCACCTTGTCGGCATAGCCGGGCGTCGCGGCATTGCCGCCGGAACCCGTACCGGTGCCGCTTTTCGCGAGGCCTTCGCCGCCGCCTTCACCGGCGCCGGACAGGCCCTGCATCTGCGCGAGACGCGCGCTGCGCTCGCGGTCGAGCTTCGCGTTCGCCGCCGCATTGGCCTTCGCGCGTGCCGTGGCTTCGGCCTTCGCCTTGGCCTGGGCTTCCGCCTTTGCCTTCGCGGCCGCGTCGGCTTTCGCCTTCGCCGCCTGCTGCGCTTCGAGCTGCGCCTGCTTCTGCTGCTGGAGTTTCTGCTGTTCGAGCTTCTGCTGCTCAAGCTTCTGCTGCTCGGCGAGCTGCTGTTGCCTGAGCTTGTCGGCCTGTTTCTGCCGGTCGCGTTCCGCGGCCTTTTGCGCGGCGAGTGCGGCTGCCTGCTGCGCGGCAAGCTGCGCGCGCCGGGCTTCCTCTTCCTGTTGCGCCTTCAACTGCTGTGCGCGGCGCTGCTGCTCGAGCAGCGCTTCACGCGCGGCCGCTTCCTGCTGCCGCTTCTTCTGCTGCAGCGCGATGTCGGCCTGCTCGTCGCGCACGGGGGGAGCGGGGGGCGCGACCTTCGCGGGCGGCGCGGGCGTGACGACGGGCCGCGGTGCGGGCACGTCGGGCACCTCGGTCCACAGCTCGGCTTCGGCGCCCGCCGGCGTGCTGTTCTGCCACTGCACGCCGTGATAGAGGAACAGCGCGAGCAGCACGTGCATCAGCGCGGCGAGCGCGAATGCGCGCCAGGTACCGCGCTCGCGGGGAGGCTGAGGCGGGTAGGCGGAGCTGCGCGTGGATTGCTGCCGGTTCATTGCGATTTGACGAGGAGGCCGACGCGCTTGACGCCGCGCGCCTTCAGATCGGACATCACGGTCATGACTGCATCGTACTGCACGGTCTTGTCGGCCGCGATCACGACCGGCTGGTCGGGATGGTCGGCCTGCCGGGCCACGATGAAGCTGTCGAGCTCGGCCTTCGTCATCGTGTCTTCCTGGGTCGCGCCCGAGTCGCCCTTGTACTTGACGCTCATCGTGCGATCGGCCTTGATGTTGACGACGACGGGCGGCGTCTGCTCCTGCGGCGCGGCGTTGCCGACGGTCGGCAGGTTGATGATCGACGGGGCGACGAGCGGTGCGGTGACCATGAAGATCACGAGCAGCACCAGCATCACGTCGATGTACGGCACGACGTTGATGTCGGCCATTGCACGGCGCGAGCGGCCGCCGCGCATGCTGGATCGGATGGGGCTTCCTGCCATGGCGCGCTCCTTACTGGGCCTGACGCTGCAGGATGTTCGAGAACTCTTCGATGAAGGTCTCGAAGCGGATCGCGAGGCGGTCGATGTCGTGCGCGTAGCGGTTGTACGCGACCACGGCCGGAATCGCGGCGAACAGGCCGATCGCGGTGGCGACGAGCGCCTCGGCGATGCCTGGCGCGACGTTCGCGAGTGTGGCCTGCTGCACGTTCGCGAGGCCGCGGAACGAGTTCATGATCCCCCAGACCGTGCCGAACAGGCCGATGTACGGGCTGACCGAGCCGACCGACGCGAGGAACGCGAGGTTCGCTTCGAGCACGTCCATCTCACGCTGGAACGACGCGCGCATCGCGCGGCGTGCGCCGTCGAGCACGAGGCCCGGATCGCTGATGCGCTTTTCCTTCGCCTTCAGGAACTCGCGCATGCCCGATTCGAAGATCCGCTCGAGCGCGCCGATCGTGTGGCGGTTGTTGGCTGCGCTCTGGTACAGCGCCTGCAGGTCGCCGCCCGACCAGAAATCCTTCTCGAAGCGTTCGGTCTGCGCGCGTGCGCGGCGGATCGCGAACCACTTGCGGAAGATGAAGGTCCACGACATCAGCGACAGCAGCAGCAGCAGCCCCATCACGGCCTGGGCCAGCACGCTCGCGTTGAGGACGAGGGAAATGATCGACAGGTCTTGAGAAGTGTTCATAGAGGTTTGAGTAACGTCCCTTCGGGGCGCCCGGTATGCGTGCGGCGCGGCGCGCCGGCCTTGCCTGGCGCCGAACCTTGCTTAGTATCGAATCAGAAAGGCAAGTTCATAGGCTGTGTCTAAACGGCGCTCATGCGAGCTTCGTTGACAGTGCAGTCTGCCCGTCGTCGATGACGGGCCCGCGTTCCAGCGCGTCGAGCACGGCCGGCGGGATCGCCGCGGGCCGGATGCCGGTACGGTCGACGCAACCGAGGCGGATGTGCCCGGCCACGAGCAGCGTGTCTCCACACCAGGCTTCCTGCGTGAACTCCACCGATGCGCGGCCGATGCGTCCGGGCCGGCTCGTGATCGCCAGGGTGTCGTCGAGTCGCGCCGGTGCGCGGTAGTCGAGCGACGTGCTGCGGACGACGAAGATCGCACCGGTCTCGTCGGCGAGCCGACGCTGGTCGATGCCGCAGGCGCGCAGCCACTCGGTGCGGGCGCGTTCGAAGAACTTCAGGTAGTTGGCATAGAAGACGATGCCGCCTGCGTCGGTATCCTCGTAGTACACGCGCACCGGCCAGATGAAGCCGGAGGGCGCTTCCGGGGAGCGGGTAGGCTGGGTCATGGCGCGCATTCTACCGGAAGGCAGGAGCCTGATTCGTAACCGATTCGTAACGGAATGTAGTATGCGGTAGCACACTGCTGGCCGGCCCGAAGGGGCCGGCCAGCGGGGCTTCAGCCGCGGTGGACGGTCGGGCCGCCGGGTGCTTGCGCGATCGGCATCAGCTCGATCGTGTTGACGTTGACATGCGCGGGGCGCGTCGCGATCCAGTAGATCGTGTCGGCGATGTCCTCGGGCATGAGCGGCTGGACGTTGTTGTAGACGTTCGCCGCTTTTTCGTTGTCGCCGCGATAACGGACGTTCGAGAATTCGGTGCCGCCGCACAGGCCGGGCTCGATGTCGGTGACGCGCAACGGCGTGCCGAGCAGGTCGGCGCGCAGGTTCAGGCTGAATTGTCTGACGAAAGCCTTGGTCGCCCCGTAGACGTTTCCGCCTGCATAAGGGTACGAACCCGCGACCGAGCCGAGATTGAAGATATGGCCGCGGCCGCGCTCGATCATGCCGGGCAGCAGCGCGTGCGTGACCGTGACGAGGCCCGTGCAGTTCGTGTCGATCATCGTGTGCCATTCGTCGAGGCTGGCCTTCTGGGCCGGCTCGACGCCGAGCGCGAGGCCGGCGTTGTTGACGAGCACGTCGAGCGCCGCGAATTCGGCGGGAAGGGCGGCCGGCACGGCCTCGACGGCCGCGCGATCGCGTACGTCGAGCTCGAGCGGCAGAAGGGAATCGCCGAGTTCGGCGGCGAGCGCATCGAGACGATCCTTGCGACGCGCGGTCGCGACGACGCGGTGGCCTCCGTTGACAAAGGCACGGGCGATGGCGGCGCCGAAGCCGGCGGACGCGCCTGTGACGAACACGATCATTGCTGCTCCTGGTCGAAGACAAAATAGCGGGTGATATCCCGCAAGCCTACTGAGAATGCCGCACCGCGGCAAGGCGGCAAAGCGTTCCGGCACGGGCGCGTAGAGTCTGGCCCCAATTGCTTCGGGCGCACCGCCGTGCGGTTGCCTATTCATGACGCATCCAATACACTAACGCGCTCATCACCCCTGCGTGACTGGCGATAGAACCCTTCGGGTTCAAGGTGGAGCATCCCACCGTGAAGCGCGGGGCGCCGTTTTTGCCGTTCGCCTGGGCAGCCGTTGTGCGCCGTCGCGTGCATTGCCGGTGGCTGTCCTGCCTCGCGTCATACGGATTCTTCCGCCACGTCGAGCTGGTCCCGCCAGCAGCGCACCGTACTCGGCCACTTCGGTCAACCTGTACACACTTAACGGAAACCGTATGTTTGACAGAGCCCAAAGCACCATCGCGAACGTCGATCCCGAAATCTTTGCTGCGATCGAGCAGGAAAACCGCCGCCAGGAAGATCACATCGAGCTGATCGCGTCGGAAAACTACACGAGCCCGGCGGTGATGGCCGCGCAGGGTTCGCAGCTCACGAACAAGTACGCGGAAGGTTATCCGGGCAAGCGCTACTACGGCGGCTGCGAATACGTGGACGTGGTCGAGCAGCTGGCGATCGATCGCGTGAAGCAGCTGTTCGGCGCGGAAGCGGCGAACGTGCAGCCGAACTCGGGTTCGCAGGCGAACCAGGGCGTGTTCTTCGCGATGCTCAAGCCGGGCGACACGATCATGGGCATGAGCCTCGCGCACGGCGGCCACCTGACGCACGGTTCGCCGGTGAACATGTCGGGCAAGTGGTTCAACGTGGTGAGCTACGGCCTGAACGAGAACGAAGACATCGATTACGAAGCGGCCGAGAAGCTGGCGCAGGAACACAAGCCGAAGCTGATCGTCGCGGGCGCGTCGGCGTTCTCGCTGAAGATTGATTTCGAGCGTCTGGCGAAGATCGCGAAGTCGGTCGGTGCGTACCTGATGGTCGACATGGCGCACTACGCCGGCCTGATCGCGGCAGGCGTGTACCCGAACCCGGTGCCGCACGCGGACTTCGTGACGACGACGACGCACAAGAGCCTGCGCGGCCCGCGCGGCGGCGTGATCCTGATGAAGGCGGAGTACGAGAAGCCGATCAATTCGGCGATCTTCCCGGGGATCCAGGGCGGCCCGCTGATGCACGTGATCGCGGGCAAGGCGGTGGCGTTCAAGGAAGCCCTGTCGCCGGAATTCAAGGCGTACCAGGAGAAGGTGGTCGAGAACGCACGCGTGCTGGCCGAAACGCTGGTGAAGCGCGGGCTGCGGATCGTGTCGGGCCGCACGGAAAGCCACGTGATGCTGGTCGACCTGCGCGCGAAGCACATCACGGGCAAGGCAGCGGAAGCTGCGCTGGGCGCGGCGCACATCACGGTGAACAAGAACGCGATCCCGAACGATCCGGAAAAGCCGTTCGTGACGAGCGGCGTGCGCCTGGGCTCGCCGGCGATGACGACGCGCGGGTTCGGTCCGGCGGAGGCGGAACAGGTGGGCAACCTGATCGCTGACGTGCTGGACAACCCGGAAGACGCAGCGACGATCGAGCGCGTGCGCGCGCAGGTCGCCGAGCTGACCAAGCGTTTCCCGGTCTATCGCTGATCGCCGATGCGCTGCCCGTTCTGCCGGCATGACGACACGCAGGTCGTGGACTCGCGCGTGTCCGAAGATGGCGCCGCGATCCGGCGGCGCCGTCGCTGCTCGGCTTGCGACAAGCGCTTCACGACGTACGAGCGGGTCGAGCTGTCCCTGCCGTTCGTCGTGAAGAAGGACGGCAGCCGCACGGAATTCGACCGTCGCAAGATCGTCGCCAGCATGCAACTCGCGCTGCGCAAGCGGCCGGTTGCTGCCGACGCGATCGACGCGGCGGTCGCCCGCATCGAGTATCAACTGCTCGCGACAGGCGAGCGCGAAGTGCGTAGCGAGAAGCTCGGCGAACTCGTGATGAACGAGTTGCGCGGCCTCGATACGATCGCTTATGTCCGCTTCGCATCGGTGTATCGCCGGTTCGAGGACGTTTCCGAATTTGCCGACGTGATCGAAGAGTTCCGTCGCGCCTCTCCCGCCAAGACTCCGCGTAAGCGCTGACGCGCTGCGTCCGTTCATCGTCTTCTCCGTTGGATCAGTTCGCGCCGATTGTGTCGGTCGCGATCGCATGCCGCCAGTCGGCCGTTCGGCAAATGGCGCGCGTCCGCACGCGTCGCTACAGTCGTCGCATCACCTTGGCGAAGGACGGCTGCGATGGGACTGCACGCTTTACCCCTGAAAAATGTGTTGCGCCGCTCGGGCGGGTTCACGCTCGTCGAGCTGATGGTCGCGTTCTCGCTGGCGGCCGGGCTCGCGCTCCATGCGGCGCCCGCGTTCGACCAGTGGCGCATGCGTGAACGTGTGGATGCACGCTCGCGCGCGTTGCTCGGCGCGCTGTCGTTTGCACGTACCGAGGCGATGCGCCTCGGCGTGCGCGTCACGCTGTGCAGGGCCGGGAGCGGCGGCACCTGTTTGCGTGCGGGTGAGCGGTGCGATCCGGCCGAATGGTCGTGCGACTGGATCGTCAGCGGGCAGGTCGACGGGCAGTCACGCGTGCTGAGGCGCTATCCGCGCGATGTCGAGGTGGCCGTCGCGGGTGCGGCGCACGATCTCGCGTTTGCGCCGCCGGTCGGTCAGGCAATCGGTGGTATCCGGCGGTTCGAATTGAGTCCACGACGCGACATATCGGGGGCTGACGCCACACGTGCGTCGCGTTGCGTGCGGATCGCGGCAGGTGGCCGGGCGCGGGTTGTCGCCGGCCGCTGCGACGCGGCGTGAGTGTCATGATGCGCAACGCAATGCGCGGCACGTCGCTGCTCGAAGCGATGCTGGCCGTCGCGCTCCTCGCGGCCGTCATGCTGGCCGTGGCGGGCAGCCAGCTTGCGATGGCGCGTGCGCAGCGCGCGACGATCTGGCGTGAACGCGCGCTGTGGCTGGCTGATGCGCGTATCGAGCGCTTGCACGTGGCCGCGCAGGCTGACGATGGCCTCGCGGCGCGGGCCGCGGCGTCGCTGCCTGGTGGCGCGATGACGCGTGGCGATGGGCCGGGTGGCGTCAGCTACGCGGTTGTCGGCTGGCGCGGCGGTCATGCGGCTACCGGGCCGCGATGCGATGCGACGGGCAGGTCGGCGCAGCTGTCGTCTTGCGTCCGGATTCCGTATCGGGAGACTGACGCCGATGAACGCTGATCGCCGCACGCGTGCGCATACGCTGCTTGAAGTATTGATTGCGATGACCGTCGGTCTGCTCGTGCTCGTGGCGGCCGGTGCGCTGCTCCACGCGCAGCGCATCGCCCAGCGGCGTGCGGACGACGGGTTCCGGATGCGCGATGCGGCCGGCACCGCACTGATGCTGATCGGCCAGCAGATCCAGATGGCAGGATTCCGGCCGCTCGATGCAGGGGGCGTGTCGTCGTTGCCGCCGGTGTTCGGCTGTTCGATGGCGCGTGTGAGGGGAAGTGGCGCGCAAGTACGGTGCGAGCCCGTGCACGCTGCATCGGATGCGCTGCTGATCCGGTATGTCGGCGACGCCGTGTCGACGTGGCCCACCGTTAGCGGCCAGGTGCCGGATTGCCTCGGGCAGGGTATCGGCGGGGCCGGCGAACGTGCGCCGGTGGAGAACCGCTTCGATGTGCACGTTAGTCCGTCGACGGGCGAGCCCGAACTGTATTGCGAAGGAAACGGCCGTCCGGGTACGCCACAGCCGGTCGTGTCGGGAATCGATCAGTTGCGGGTGCGCTATCTTCGTCGCGGCGGCACGCAGTTCGTCGATGCCGATGCCATGCGCGTCGACGACTGGCACGAGGTCGTGGCCGTGCATGTCTGCGTGCGGGCGCGCGGTGACCCGTCGGGCGAGCCGGCGCGGCACGTCGACTGCGATAGTCGCACCGTCGTTGCACAAGACGGCCGCGCGCGCATGACGCTCGATCGCATCGTCGCGTTGAGGAATGTCGCGGGCGCATTCGACGATACGCCGCGCGATGCAACGGATGAACGCGAGGTGCTGCGATGAGCGGAGCGGGGCGGTACGCGCCGCAGCGGTCGGGATGCGGCGCGGCAGGCAACACGCACGAACGTGTCGCGACAAGTGGCGAAGCCCTGCGGCGGGCTGCGGGTGCGGAGGTCCTGGCGTCGAGACGGCGAGCGCCGCACCTGCGCTTGCGGTCAACCAGCCGCGATCGGCGTCGCGAAGCGGGCCTTGCATTGCCCGCGGTGATCGCGGTCGGCGCGGCGGTTGCGGCGCTGACTGGCACGTGGTTCGAGGCTGCGCTGACGGAATCGCGCCGCACGCGCGCGTTGTCCGATCGGCTGGTCGCATTTCACGCGGCCGATGCCGCGCTTGCCGCGTGCACAGCGCGATTGCGCCGGGGCTCGGCGCCCTACGTAAGCGAAGGCGAGTCGCATGCGGAGCCCGACGCGTGGCGGCGCGCGCCGGCGCTGGCGGCGGCCGAAGCGTTCGCGCCGTTCGCAGGATGGCCGGCGGTCGGGCAACCGCCACGATGCCTGATCGAAGCGTGGCGCGGGGCAGGGCCGGCCGATGCCCGTGCGTACGTGGTCACCGCGCGCGGTGTCGGTGCGCATGCATCGAGCGCCGTCTGGCTGCAGCATCAGGTCGCGATCCGCGACGGACACATCGTCGCCTTGCGCTGGCGTCACGTCGCGACGGTGCTTCGATGAGCGGTTGCCCGTCAACGTACCGCTCGGCGGGATTCACGCTGATCGAGCTGATGATCGTGCTCGCGATCGTCGCGGTGCTGGCCGGATGGGGCATCCCGTCGTATCGCGAGCATGTGGCGCGCGCTCATCGCGCATCGGCAGTCGCCGCGCTGTACCGGGCGGCCCAATATCTCGAAGCACTGGAGAGCGTACCGCCTTCGGCATTGCCCACGACACTCGCGCAAGCGCCGCCGGACGGGCGCGCGGTCTATCGTTTGGCGCTCCGGCGGCCGGACGGCGACGATTCGGCCGTGAGCTATGAGCTGGAAGCCATCCCGCTCGACACCGGCCCGATGCATGGCGACACATGCGGCGCATTCACGCTGCGCTCGGACGGGACGAAAGGCAATGTCCGAAGTGATGCCGTCGACGGACAGGTCGCCGCGTGCTGGGGTGCGCGTTGAGTTCGAATGAAAGGCGCGCCACGGCGGATGGCCGTGCGCGCAGGATGCCGACGATCAGTCGTCGTGCGCGTCGAGCCCGCGCTCGTTGCGGGACGCCTTCCAGATCCGGTAGACCTCCCATGCAGCGAAACCGAGGGTGCCCCACTTCAGCGCGGGCCCCGCGCTCGCGCGCAGCAGCGAGCGAACGGGTTTGGCGAGCACGAGCGATGCGAGCGAACTCAGCATCGGATACTGGTTGACGAGCTGGCCGAGGCTCGCGTTCAGGTTCCTGGCGGACTGGCTGAACTTGTTGCTGGACAGGCCGGGGATGAACACCTTGAGCCAGCTGAAGCGCGTGACGGCCCGGCGCATTTCGCCGGCGGCTTCCGCGAGTTCGAGCCGCTCGACTTCGGATCGCAGGATCAACAGTTCCTTGCGGAGCGCGCGATGCTGCGACGCGCTCCAGTTCGATCGCGACGAATGGGAGCGGGGGGAATTGCCCGTGACGTTCTGGCTCATGGCGCGTCGGCGAAGTAGGTGGGAGGGGTGAGCGCGACTGCGTTCACGGCTTGCCGCGGAACAGTTCGCGGTCTTTCTCGAGTTCGGCGAGCGTCGCCTCGAATACGGTCGGCGCGTCGCGCAGGCCCGAACGGGCTTTCAGTGCGCACGCGATCCCGCCTGCGGCATAGAGCGCGGTGATCGCCGCGAGCGACTGCCAGCGGTAGGTATCCCAGAACTCGATCGCGACGAGTACGGTCAGGCTGATGAGTGCCATCGTCGCGAGCATCATCGCGGCGAGCCCGAGGAACAGCACGCCCATCAGGCGCTCCTTCTCCTCGGCAAGCTCGATGCCCACCAGTTCGAGGCGCGTTTGCAAAAGCCCGATCGCGGAGCCGACGAGGCGGCGCAGCGGTCCTTGGCCGGACGGCTGCGAGGTGGTGTCTGTCGTCATGGGTGAGGTGCGTGCGCGTGCAGTGTGCAGCTAGGACAAAGCCGGCCGGCGGAAACCGCCGGCTGGCTTCGACGCCCGCAGGCCGCGTGAAGCGGCCCGCGGGACGGAACGCGCAGGGCGCGTTACTTGCGGTTGATCAGCAGGCCGATCAGCACGCCGACGCCGGCGGCGACGCCGATCGACGTCCACGGATGCTCGTGCACGTAATCGTCGGTCGCGCGGGCGGCCTTCTTGCCTTTCTCGACAACGACGACCTGGACGTCGGCTGCCTTTTCCTTGGCCTGCTTCAGGCGCGACATGGCTTTCTCGCGCAGCTCGGCCGCACGGTCGCCCGTGCTGCTCGCAGCTTGCTTGAGCAGGTCTTCGGCGTCCGAGAGAACGGTTTTGATATCCGACATCAGTTTCTCCTTGTTGATTTCCGACATTGCAACTCCCTTCATGCTGTCATGCTGCAGGTTCACATCGTAGCGAAACGCCTGCCTGCTGGCGAGCCGGGAAGAAACACGACGGCAGCGCAAGACCGCATGGTAAACGATTTGTAATCATCAACAGAGCGGCAAACGGGGTGAAAAGTTTCCCGCAGGGCTGCCAGCGCTGCATCGACACCGGGCAAAAATGACAAAAAAGTATGAATATCAAACGGAATAATCGTTCGCATGCCCCATTGCTTCCCGTAAGCTGACAGACTTTCCCGCGCCGACCCGGGCGCGGTTTCAACCAGCATCGTTCGAGGAGGGAACATCATGAGTCTGCGTCTTGGCGACATCGCACCGGATTTCGAGCAGGAATCGAGCCTGGGCCCGATCAAGTTTCACGAGTGGCTGGGTGACGGCTGGGGTGTCCTGTTCTCCCATCCGGCCGACTACACGCCGGTATGCACGACCGAACTCGGGCTGACCTCGAAACTGAAGGGCGAATTCGAGAAGCGCAACGTGAAGGTGATCGCGCTGTCGGTCGACGGTGTCGAATCGCACAAGGGCTGGATCAACGACATCAACGAAACGCAGTCGACGGTCGTCGGCTTCCCGATCATCGCCGATGCGGACCGCAAGGTTTCGCAGCTGTACGACATGATCCACCCGAACGCGAACGAAACGCTGACGGTGCGTTCGCTGTTCGTGATCGACCCGAACAAGAAGGTGCGGCTCATCATCACGTATCCGGCCAGCACCGGGCGCAACTTCGACGAAGTGCTGCGCGTGATCGACTCGCTGCAACTGACCGACAATTACAAGGTCGCGACGCCCGGCAACTGGAAGGATGGCGACGACGTCGTGATCGTGCCGTCGCTGCAGGATCCGGAAGAGCTGAAGAAGCGCTTCCCGAAGGGCTTCAAAGCAGTGCGTCCGTATCTGCGCCTCACGCCGCAGCCGAACAAGTAAGCATCGGCGGCATGTGAACGCGATACCGGGCCGCCGGCCCGGAGCGCGGATCCGATGAAAAACGGCCCGCCCGGCAGTGAGCCGGGCGGGCCGTGTCTTTTATGCGTGCGCGGCGCGGCGCGGTGCGGCGTGGCTGCCGGGCGCGCCGCATCCGGCCGGTCAGAAGAACGCCTGGATGCCCGTCTGCGCGCGGCCGAGGATCAGCGCGTGGATGTCGTGCGTGCCTTCGTACGTGTTGACCACTTCGAGGTTCACGAGGTGGCGCGCGACGCCGAATTCGTCGGAGATGCCGTTGCCGCCGAGCATGTCGCGCGCGAGCCGGGCGATGTCGAGCGCCTTGCCGCACGAGTTGCGCTTCATGATCGACGTGATTTCGACGGCCGCCGTGCCTTCGTCCTTCATCCGGCCGAGGCGCAACACGCCTTGCAGGCCGAGCGTGATTTCGGTCTGCATGTCCGCGAGCTTTTTCTGGATCAGCTGGTTCGCGGCGAGCGGCCGGCCGAACTGCTGGCGGTCGAGCACGTACTGGCGCGCGGTGTGCCAGCACGATTCGGCGGCGCCCAGCGCGCCCCAGGCGATCCCGTAGCGGGCCGAGTTCAGGCACGTGAACGGGCCGCGCAGGCCGCTCACGTTCGGCATCAGGTTCTCTTCCGGTACGAACACCTCGTCGAGGACGATCTCGCCGGTGATCGATGCGCGCAGCCCGACCTTGCCGTGGATCGCGGGCGCCGACAGGCCCTTCCAGCCCTTTTCGAGGATGAAACCACGGATCGCGTCCTTGCCGTTCTCCTCGAGCTTCGCCCACACGACGAAGACGTCGGCGATCGGCGAGTTCGTGATCCACATCTTCGCGCCGGACAGCGAGTAGCCGCCGGGCACCTTCTTCGCGCGGGTGACCATGCTGCCCGGGTCGGAGCCATGGTTCGGCTCGGTCAGCCCGAAGCAGCCGATCCATTCACCGGTCGCGAGCTTCGGCAGGTATTTCTGCTTCTGCGCGTCGGAGCCGAATTCGTAAATCGGCACCATCACGAGCGACGACTGGACGGACATCATCGACCGGTAGCCCGAATCGACGCGTTCGACTTCGCGCGCGATCAGTCCGTAGCTCACGTAATTGAGGCCGGGGCCGCCGTATTCCTCGGGAATCGTCGGGCCGAGCAGGCCGACTTCGCCCATCTCGCGGAAGATTTCGGCGTCGGTGCGCTCGTGACGGAACGCCTCGGTGACGCGCGGGGCGAGCTTGTCCTGCGCATACGCCTGCGCCGCGTCGCGCACCATCCGCTCTTCTTCGGTCAGTTGCTGGTCGAGCAGCAGCGGATCGTCCCAATGAAAAGTTGCAGCACTCATCGTCTCATCTCCTGTCGGGCAGAGCCGGCGCTTCAGCGCTTGCTCCGGCCCCATGCCAAAAGTTCGCTTGACTCATGTTCCGCTGTGCGGAACAATGTTTTGCAAATCGAACCCAGTGTAGCACCAGATGACACTTTCAACCATCGACGAAACCACGATCGACGAGCGCAAGTTCGTCGTCGCGCTCGCGCGCGGGCTCGACCTGCTGCGCGCATTCCGGCCCGGCGAGACGATGCTCGGCAACCGCGACTTCGCGGAGCGCACGGGGCTGCCGAAGGCGACGGTGAACCGGCTCGCCTATACGCTGACCGTGCTCGGCTACCTGCGCTACGACGAGACGCTCGGAAAGTATGCGCTCGACGCCGGCGTGCTGTCGCTCGGCTACGCGCTGCTGTCCGGCTCGGGGACGCTCGACCTCGCGCGGCCGCACATGCAGGCGCTCGCGCGCGACATCGGCGCGGCCGTGTCGCTCGGCTGCCGCGACGGGCTCGACATGATCTATCTGGAGACGATCCGCAGCGAGACCGCGCTGACGCTCGGGCTCGCGCCCGGCTCGCGGCTGTCGATGCTGACGAGCTCGATGGGGCGCGCGTACCTGGCCGTACAGCCGGAGGACGTGCGCCGCGCGCTCTATGCGGAGCTGCACCGCGCGGCCGGCGGCGCGGCCGACGCCGATGCGCTCGTCGCCGCCGCGCAGCACGCGGTGGCCGAGTTCCCGGCGGGCGGTTGCTGTTATTCGTTCCGGGCGTGGCACATGGACGTCAACGCGGCGGCCGTGCCGTTTCGCGAGCCGCGCGAGGGGCGCTGGCTGATCCTGAGCTGCAGCGGCCCCGCATCGTCGATGGACGAGGAGGTGTTCCGCACGCAGGTCGGGCCGAAGCTGAAGGCGCTCGCGCAGCGGCTCGGGCAGACGGCCTGAGAAACGCGGCGCGCGTTGCCCTCGCACCGCCACCGCGTCGTCGCCGGTGAAGGTGTTGGTGATGGTGACGGCGGGAGGCGGCTGCCGCCGTCTCTTGTGCCGCGCTCGAACCGCGCTCATCATCGTTCGCGAGCTTCCCGACGACGAGGTCTGCGATGTCTCACCCCGAATCCATGGAAGGCGGATGCGCGTGCGGCGCGATCCGCTACCGTATCGCCCAGGTCCCGACCGACGCCGGCTTCTGCCACTGCCGGCTCTGCCAGCGCACGACCGGTGCGGCGGTCGTCGCATCGGCATCGGTGCCGATCGACGCGTTCGAATACCTGCAGGGCGAACCGACCGTCTACGCGTCGAGCGCGTGGGGCGAGCGGCGCTTCTGCGGCCGTTGCGGCGCGCAGCTCGAATACCGGCTGAGCGACGCGCCGAAAACGGTCGAGATCAATTACGCCACGCTCGATGAGCCGTCGCGGCTACGTCCGGCGTGGCACGTCTGGTATCGGGATCGTTTCCCGGGCATCGAGATCGACGACGATCTGCCCAAGTACGACGATGGTGGAAGCGCGTAAGCGGTAACCGTCTGCACCGACGGGCAGGCGTCGCGCCAGGCCATCCGATCGCTTCATCCTTCTCCAAGCGGCGCCACACCCTCGCCGCGCATCCGGCGCGCCGCTCCCCGCGTGCGCCGGCTACCTCCTGTCCGTTCAGGCCGTCACGACCTTCGCGAACACGGGCCCCTGCATGAACCGCACGTCGTGCTGGCGCAGCAGCTCGCACTGCGTTTCGTCGACGACGCCGTCGAAGATCAGCGGAATCCGCACGCGCTGTGCATATGCGACGAGCGCCTTGACCATCCCGTCGCGCAACGCGATGCCCGCATCCATCTTGATGTAGTCGGGGCGCGCCATGTCGGATTCGACCGCGAGGATGCGGCCCGGGTCGGGCAGCTTGTCCGCCACCTTGAAGCCGTGATGCTGGTAGCTGCGTGTCAGGTAGCCGAGGAAGGTCTTGTGCGCGACCGCGACCGCCGGCAGCTCGATCACGATCCGCTCGGGCGGCAGCCCGAAGCGCTGCAGCACCGACGAGAAATGCTTGCCGTGGTCGTACTTCACGCTCTTCAGCAGGCGTTCGTGCACGCGCAGGAACAACAGCCCGTGGCGCTGGGCGCCGAAGAAATTGATTGCGTGCAGCGCGCGCGACAGGCGGTCGATCGCCACGAGCGTCTGGTCGTCGACGGCCGAGTCGACCGGATCGTGCGGCGCGCCCGTGACGACGGTCACGGCCTGGAAGCCGAGTTCGTCGCCATAGCGCTCGATGGCGTCGGCGAACGACGTCGATTGCGGCGCGCCCGGCATCGTCACGTCGTAGATCGGTTCATAGGCGCTGCCGAGCGTGCGCTCGGGCAGGTTCGCGCTTGCGGTGCCGCCATCGGCGAGCGCGAGGTGATCCCGCAGATACGGCAGTTGCCCGGCACGGGCGACCAGCTCGGGAATGGTGGGCGGAATCATCGGCGTGAAAAGGAAAAACGGCGGCCGAACGGGCCGCCTCGTAGCTTGATATTAGCAGTGCCGGCCAAGCTCGGCTCGGCGTTTCACTTATATGGTTATCCCGTCTTCGAGCCTCCGCCTAGGGTTTACGTTGATTTCACTATTCGTAATTGGTTTTACTATTCGTAAATCCAGAATTTGTCGCCGATCAAGAAATGCGGCAGGCGGGCGCCGCGAAACGGCGCCGTTCGCGAATCAACAGGAAGCAAGGAGCGAGACGTGGCGGTTGACAGGAATGGCACGCGGGACGGCGGCGCGGCGCGCCGGCAGGCGACGGGCGGGATGACGGGCGAGCCGGCGCGCGCCCGGCAGGGTTGAGGGGCGGACGGCGACCATGAGCATCGATTACCAGACGCTGAAGTTCGAATATCGTCCGCGTGCGCAGGACGCAACCGTTCACCCGGTGATCGTCGTCGGCGCGGGCCCGGTGGGCCTCGCGGCGGCGATCGACCTCGCGCAGCAGGGTGTGCCCGTCGTGCTGCTCGACGACGACGACACGCTGTCCACCGGCTCGCGCGCGATCTGCTTCGCGAAGCGCACGCTCGAGATCTTCGACCGGCTCGGCTGCGGCGAGCGCTTCGTCGACAAGGGTGTCAGCTGGCACGTCGGCAAGGTGTTCCTGCAGGACGAGCAGCTGTACGCATTCGACCTGCTGCCCGAGGAAGGGCATGCGCGCCCCGCGTTCATCAACCTGCAGCAGTACTACGTCGAAGGTTATCTGGCCGATCGTGCGTTCGAGCTGCCGAACATCGATATCCGCTGGAAGCACAAGGTGACGGGCGTCGAGCAGGCGGCCGAACACGCGGTGCTGACGATCGAGACGCCGGAAGGCCTCGCGACGCTGCGCGCGCAGTACGTGATCGCGGCGGACGGCTCGCGCAGCCCGATGCGCACGATGATGGGCCTCGAAAGCCACGGCCGCACGTTCAAGGACCGCTTCCTGATCGCCGACGTGAAGATGAAGGCGGAGTTTCCGACCGAGCGCTGGTTCTGGTTCGACCCGCCGTTCCACCCCAATCAGTCGGTGCTGCTGCATCGCCAGCCCGACAACGTGTGGCGCATCGACTTCCAGCTCGGCTGGGATGCCGATCCGGTCGCCGAGAAGCAGCCGGAGCGCGTGATCCCGCGCGTGCGCGCGCTGCTCGGGCCGGACGTCGAGTTCGAGCTCGAATGGGTGAGCGTCTATACGTTCCGCTGCCAGCGGATGGATACGTTCCGTCACGGCCGCGTGCTGTTCGCGGGCGACTCCGCGCACGGCGTGTCGCCGTTCGGCGCGCGCGGCGCGAACAGCGGCGTGCAGGACGCCGACAACCTCGCCTGGAAGCTGAAGCTCGTGCTCGACGGGCGTTCCGCCGACCGCCTGCTCGATACGTATGCGAGCGAGCGCGAGTTCGCGGCCGACGAGAACATCCGCAACTCGACGCGTTCGACGGACTTCATCACGCCGAAAAGCCCGGTGTCGCGCGTATTCCGCGACGCGACGCTGAAGCTCGCGCGCGACTGCGAGTTCGCGCGCAAGCTCGTGAACAGCGGCCGACTGTCGGTGCCGGCGGTGCTGGCCGATTCGCCGCTGAACACGCCGGACCGCAATGGCGACGCATTCGCGGGTGCGATGCGCCCGGGCGCGGCGGCAGCCGATGCGCCGGTGCGTGCACAGGGCGCGCCGGGCTGGCTGCTGCGGCATCTGGGCAGCGGCTTCACCGGCGTGCTGTTCGGGCTGCCGGGCGATGCGGGCGCGCTCGCGCAGGCGCTCGACGGCCTCGCGCTGCCGGTGCGGCCCGTGCTCGTGGTGCCGGCCGGGCACGCGCAGCCGGTCGCGGGTGTCGACGTCGTGGAGGACGTCGACGGTTTCGCCGCGCAACGCTACGACGCGAAGCCCGGCACGTTCTACCTGCTGCGCCCCGACCAGCATGTGTGCGCCCGCATGCGCACGCTCGAGCGCCAGGCGCTTGCCGACGCGCTGGCGCGCGCGACCTGCGCACGCTGAATACGATAAAGACACCGGAGACTCCGTCATGCCCTCACTCGACACCCGCCCGCGCCTGGCTGACCCGGACGCGTTCTACGAAGCGCTGATCGACATGCATCGCGACCTGTCCGACGCCGACAGCCAGCTCGTCAACGCGAAGCTGATCCTGCTGCTCGCGAACCAGATCGGCGACGCCGACGTGCTGCGCGAAGCAATGGCGCTCGCGCGCCAGGGCGTGACGCCGCCCGTGCATCCGGCCGCCGAGGTCGCGCAATGAGCGCGGCGCCGGCCGACGCGCGCGTGCTCGAAGTCGAGCACGTGATCGACGACACCCATCGCCCGGGTTTTCACTGGATGCTGCTCGTGCTGTGCGGGCTGTGCCTCGTGATCGACGGGTTCGATGCGCAGGCGATGGGCTACGTCGCCCCGAGCGTGATTGCCGAATGGGGCGTGCCGAAACAGGCGCTCGGGCCGGTGTTCAGCGCGAGCCTGTTCGGGATGCTGCTCGGCGCGCTCGGGCTGTCGGTGCTGGCCGACCGGATCGGGCGGCGCCCGGTGCTGATCGGCTCGACGCTGTTCTTCGCGGTGACGATGCTCGCGACGCCGTTCGCGGGTTCGATCCCGGTGCTGATGGCGCTGCGCTTCGTCACGGGCCTCGGCCTCGGCTGCATCATGCCGAACGCGATGGCGCTGGTCGGCGAGTTCAGCCCGGCCGCGCATCGTGTGAAGCGGATGATGATCGTATCGTGCGGCTTCACGCTCGGCGCGGCGCTCGGCGGCTTCATCAGCGCCGCGCTGATTCCGGCGCTCGGCTGGCGCTCGGTGTTCTTCGTCGGCGGCGCGGTGCCGCTCGTGCTCACGATTGCGATGGCCGCGCGGCTGCCCGAATCGCTGCAGTTCCTGGTGCTGAAAGGGCGCGTCGCGCAGGCGCGCGACTGGCTCGCGGGTTTCGCGCCGCAGGCCGGCATCGATGCGAACACGCGGCTCGTCGTGCGCGAGCGGGCCGCGACCGGCGCGCCGGTCGCCGAGCTGTTCAGCCATGGCCGCCTGCCGGTCACGCTGCTGCTGTGGGCGATCAGCTTCATGAACCTGATCGATCTGTATTTCCTGTCGAACTGGCTGCCGACGGTGATGCGCGATGCCGGTTATTCGCCGGGTACGGCCGTGATCGTCGGCACGGCGCTGCAGACGGGCGGCGTGATCGGCACGCTGTCGCTCGGCTGGTTCATCGAACGCTACGGCTTCGTGCGCGTGCTGTTCGCCTGCTTTGCGTGCGCCGCGGTGTCGGTCGGGCTGATCGGCTCGGTCGCGCATGCGCTGCCGTGGCTGCTGGTGGTCGTGTTCGCGGGCGGGTTCTGCGTGGTCGGCGGGCAGCCGGCCGTGAACGCGCTCGCGGGCCAGTATTACCCGACGTCGCTGCGCTCGACGGGCATCGGCTGGAGCCTCGGCATCGGCCGGATCGGCTCGGTGCTCGGGCCGCTCGTCGGCGGGCAACTGATTGCGCTCAACTGGTCGAACGGCGCGCTGTTCCACGCGGCCGCGGTGCCCGTGCTGTGCTCGGCGCTGTTCGTCCTCGGGCTTGCGGGCGTAACGCGGCGCAACGGCGTGCAGGCGCCGACCGCCGCCACGAATTGAGGGAGAAAGGAAACGATGACGCTTGACCTGTCGAAACCGGCAAATGCCGGCTACCTGAGCGGTTTCGCGAACGAATTCGCGACCGAGGCACTGCCCGGCGCGCTGCCGCACGGCCGCAACTCGCCGCAGCGCGCGCCGTACGGGCTGTATGCGGAGCAACTGTCGGGCACCGCGTTTACCGCGCCGCGTGGCCACAACCGCCGCTCGTGGCTGTACCGCATTCGCCCGGCGGCCGTGCATCGGCCGTTCGAGCCGTACGCGGGCCCCCAGCGGCTCGTGTCGGAATTCGGCGACTCGGCCGACGTGCCGCCGACGCCGCCGAACCAGTTGCGTTGGGACCCGCTGCCGATGCCGGTCGAGCCGACCGATTTCGTCGAAGGGCTGGTGACGATGGCCGGCAACGGGTCGGCCGCCGCGATGAACGGTTGCGCGATCCACCTGTACGCGGCGAACCGCTCGATGCAGGACCGCTTTTTCTACAGCGCCGACGGCGAACTGCTGATCGTGCCGCAGCAGGGGCGCCTGTTCATCGCGACGGAATTCGGCCGGCTCGACGTCGAGCCGTTCGAGATCGCGGTGATCCCGCGCGGCGTGCGTTTCTCCGTCGCGCTGCCGGACGGCGATGCGCGCGGCTATATCTGCGAAAACTTCGGCGCGCTGCTGCGTCTGCCGGACCTCGGCCCGATCGGCTCGAACGGCCTCGCGAACCCGCGCGACTTCCTGACGCCGCAGGCCGCTTACGAAGACCGCGAAGGCGCGTTCGAGCTGATCGCGAAGCTGAACGGCCGGCTGTGGCGCGCGGACATCGGCCATTCGCCGCTCGACGTCGTTGCGTGGCACGGCAACTACGCGCCGTACAAATACGACCTGCGCCTGTTCAACACGATCGGCTCGATCAGCTACGACCATCCCGATCCGTCGATCTTCCTGGTGCTGCAGTCGCAGAGCGACACGCCGGGCGTCGACACGATCGACTTCGTGATCTTCCCGCCGCGCTGGCTCGCGGCCGAGGATACGTTCCGCCCGCCCTGGTTCCACCGCAACGTCGCGAGCGAGTTCATGGGGCTCGTGCACGGCGCGTACGACGCGAAGGCCGAAGGCTTCGTGCCGGGCGGCGCGAGCCTGCACAACTGCATGTCGGGCCACGGGCCCGACGCGGACACGTTCGAGAAGGCGTCCGCGAGCGATACGAGCAAGCCGCACAAGGTCGACGCGACGATGGCGTTCATGTTCGAAACCCGCACGCTGATCCGGCCGACGCGCTACGCGCTCGACACCGCGCAGCTGCAGGCCGACTACTTCGAATGCTGGCAAGGCATCAGGAAACACTTCAATCCGGAGCAACGATGAGCGATACCCAAGACTGGCGCGCGACGCTCGACCCGGCCCGCAAGAGCTGGGTCGAGACGGCGAACGATCCCGCCTGCGATTTCCCGATCCAGAACCTGCCGTTCGGGATCTTCAGCGATGCGAAGCAACCGGCGCGCCGCGCGGGCGTCGCGCTCGGCGACCAGATCGTCGATCTTGCGGCGCTCGTGCGTGCGGGCCTCGTGACGCTGCCGACCGATGTCGATGCGTTCGCCGCGCCGACGCTCAACGCGTTCATCGCGCTCGGCCGCGACGCGTGGCGCAGCGTGCGTGTGCAACTGTCGGCGCTGTTCTCGAACGACAACGCGACACTGCGCGACGACGCGGCGCTGCGCGCGCAGGTGCTCGTCGCGCAGCGCGACGCGACGCTGCATCTGCCGGTCGAGATTCCCGGCTACACCGATTTCTATTCGTCGAAGGAGCATGCGACCAACGTCGGCTCGATGTTCCGCGATCCGAAGAACGCGCTGCTGCCGAACTGGTCGGAGATGCCGATCGGCTACAACGGCCGCGCATCGTCGGTGGTCGTCAGCGGCACGCCGGTGCGGCGGCCGAACGGGCAACTGAAGCTGCCCGACCACGAGCGCCCGGTGTTCGGCGCGTGCCGCAAGCTCGACATCGAACTGGAGACGGGTTTCATCGTCGGCAAGGGCAACGCGCTCGGCGAGCCGATCGCGTGCGAGGACGCGGAAGCGCACATCTTCGGGATGGTGCTGCTGAACGACTGGAGCGCGCGCGACATCCAGCAGTGGGAATACGTGCCGCTCGGCCCGTTCAACTCGAAGGGCTTCGCGACGACGATCTCGCCGTGGATCGTCACGCTCGACGCGCTCGAACCGTTCCGCGTCGCGCAGCCTGAGCAGTCGCCGCAGCCGCTCGCGTATCTGCGCCATGCGGGCAAGCATGCGTTCGATATCGCGCTGGAAGTGACGCTGCGCGCCGAAGGTGCGGCCGAGGCCACGTCGATCTGCCGCACGAACTTCAAGCACATGTACTGGACGATGGCGCAGCAGCTCGCGCATCACACGGTGGCCGGCTGCAACACGCGCGTGGGCGACCTGATGGGATCGGGCACGATCAGCGGGCCGACGAAGGATTCGTTCGGCAGCCTGCTCGAACTGACGTGGAACGGCAAGGAGCCGGTCGCGCTGAACGGCGGCGGCAGCCGCACCTTCATCGAGGACGGCGACGAGCTCACGCTTGCCGGATGGTGCCAGGGCGACGGCTATCGCGTCGGGTTCGGCACGTGTGCCGGCAAGATCCTCCCCGCGCGGAGCGCCTGACGGGGCGCGGCGCGACACGCAACAGATCGTTCGGAAGGACAGGGCGGCCCGCATTGCGCGGGCCGTTTTCGTTTGGCAGGCCGGGGGCGGCGCGTGTGCGTCCGTGTGGGGCGCCGAGTATGAGCGTTAATGTTTGAGTCTGCGTCTGCGTCTGCGTCTGCGTCTGCGACATCGACATCGACATCGACATCGACATCGACATCGACATCGACATCGACATCGACATCGACATCGACATCGACAGCGCCGATATCAGACCGCGCGCTGCAACGCGGCGCGGCGCTCCCACAGCGCGGCCGCGACGAACGCGGCGACACAGACGACCAGCACGCCGACCAGCGCGTTGCTGCCCAGTTGCTCCATCAACGCGCCGGCGACCAGCGGGCCGCCGAAGCTCGCGGCGCTCCACGACGCCGACACGAGCGAACTCGCGGTGACGAGCGCCGCGCCGCGGAAGCGTTCGCCGCACGCGACGAGCGACAGCGTGTAGATGCTGCCGGCCGCCGCGCCGAGCACGAACAGCAGCGGCCAGCACAGCCACGGGTTCGCGATGACGAACGGCAGCAGCGGCAGGCCGGCCAGTACGATCCAGCCCGCACCGAGGTGCACGCGTTCGCGGCCGAGCTTGTCCGCGAGCCAGCCGATCGGGAACTGCATCGCGGTATCGCCGAACAGCATGATCGACGCGAGCAGCACGGCCGTGGCGCTCGCGACGCCGTGATCCATCGCGTAGAGCGGCAGCAGCGACAGCGCGAGCGTATCGAACAGCGCGAAGAAACCGGTGCCGATGATCAGCGCGGGCATGCGCGGCAGCACGTCGAGCCAGCGGCCGTGCGCTTCGTGATGCGCGTCGTCGCCGGCGAGCGGCGCGCGCCGGATCGTCGCGAGCGTCGGCAGCGCGAGCAGGAACAGCGCGCCGCACAGCGCGAAGCGGATGCTCGTCGCACCGGCGATCTGGCTCACGAGCACGGGGCCCGCCATCTGGAACAGCGTGAAATTGGTTGCGTAGATCGCGACGACGCGGCCGCGCGTCGAATCGTCGGCGAGCTGGTTGACCCACGCCTCGCCGATCGTGAACAGCAGCATCAGCGCGGCGCCGCACAGCACGCGCAGCGCGCCCCACAGGATCAGGTTCGACGTGAACTGCATCAGCGCCGTGGCTGCCGCGAGCAGCACGACCGATACGACGATCGCGCGGCGCGAGCCGATGTGGCGTGCGAGCGCGGTGACGAACGGGACGATCGCGAGGCCGCCGAGGGCCTGCGCGGCGGTCAGCATGCCGACGACGTTGGTGCCGTGCCCGGCCTCGGTCAGCGCGAGTGCGGTGAGCGGCAGTGTGGCGCCGGTGCCGAGGCCGACGACCGCGACGCTCAGGATCAGCGCGAGGAAATCGCGATTCAGAATGGCTTTCATCGGCCGGGATGCTACACCGCGGACCTTGAAAGGTCCATGAAGGCCATCAGGTTCGGATGGTGTTGCTGGCGTTGCGCGCGCAACGAATGCGCGCGGGCGTTACACGTATTCGGTCGGCACGGTCACCGGGCGGCGTTCGAGCGACGCCGACCACAGCGTGAGCGCCAGCGCGGCGACGGCCATCGCGACGCCGACCCACGGCAGGCTCACGAGCGACACGCCGGAGCCGATCGCCATCCCGCCGAGCCACGCGCCCGTCGCGTTGCCGAGGTTGAACGCGCCCTGGTTCAGCGTCGATGCGAGGTTCGGCGCATCGCTTGCGCGGTCGACGATCAGGATCTGCAGCGGCGGCACGATCGCGAACGCGAGGATGCCCCACACGAAGATCGTCGCGAGCGCGGCGAACGGCAGGTGCATCGTGCCCGCGAACAGCGCGAGGACCACGCCGATCAGCGCGAGCGTCGCGATCAGCGACGGCATCCGGCGCCAGTCGGCGAGCTTGCCGCCGAGCGTGCCGCCCACCGTCAGCCCGAGGCCGAACAGCAGCAGCACGTAGGTGACCTGGCGCGGGGAGAAGCCCGTCACGTCCTCGAGGATCGGCGTGATGTAGGTGAACACGCTGAACAGGCTTGCCGACGCGAGCACGCTGATGCCGAGCACCATCAGCACCTGCGGATGCTTCAGCACGCTGAATTCGCGCGTGATGCTGGTGTCGGGCATCGCGAGATTCCTTGGCAGGCAGACGGCGAGCGCGGCGGCCGCGGCGATGCCGATGCCGGTGACGGCCCAGAACGTCGCGCGCCAGCCGAATGCCTGGCCGAGCGCGGTGCCGAGCGGCACGCCGAGCACGTTCGCGAGCGTGAGGCCGGTGAACATCAGGGCGATCGCCTGTGCGCGGCGGTTCGGTGCGACGAGGTTGCTCGCGACCACCGAGCCGATCCCGAAGAATGCGCCGTGGCAGAACGCGGTGACGACGCGCGCGGCCATCAGCACCGCGTAGCCCGGTGCGATCGCGCAGAACAGGTTCCCCGCGATGAACAATCCGATCAGGCCCATCAGCGCGCGCTTGCGCGGCATCTTCGCGGTGACGATCGCGAGGATCGGTGCACCGATCGTCACGCCGAGCGCGTAACCCGACACGAGCATCCCGGCGGCCGGGATCGACACGCCGAGATCGCGCGCGACGTTGGGCAGCAGCCCCATGATCACGAATTCGGTGGTACCGATTCCAAATGCGGCGACGGCGAGGGCGAAAAGAGGTAAGGGCATCGCGGTGGGCTCGGGAAAAGCCGCCGCTCGGGCTGGCGCAGGAT
>NZ_LDUL01000122.1:0-18379 GCF_001043615.1 Burkholderia sp. LK4 | reverse complement strand
AGCGTGGCCCGGGCAGTCGACGTGTGCGTAGTGGCGGTTAGCCGTTTCGTACTCGACGTGTGCCGTGTTGATCGTGATGCCGCGCGCCTTTTCTTCCGGTGCCGCGTCGATCTGGTCGTACGCCTTCGCTTCGCCGCCGAATTTCTTCGTCAGAACCGTCGTGATCGCTGCCGTCAGCGTCGTCTTGCCGTGGTCAACGTGACCAATCGTACCAACGTTCACGTGCGGCTTGGTCCGCTCGAATTTACCTTTTGCCATGATTCTCTTCTTTCAAAAATTATCGATTGAGATAGCGAATTACTTCGACTTCGCGCTGATGATCGCATCAGCAACGTTGCGCGGAGCTTCAGCGTAGTGCTTGAACTCCATCGTGTACGTTGCACGACCTTGCGTCAGCGAGCGCAGCGACGTCGAATAGCCGAACATTTCCGACAGCGGCACTTCGGCGCGCACGATCTTGCCGCCGCCAACCATGTCTTCCATGCCCTGGACGATACCGCGACGGCCCGACAGGTCGCCCATCACGTTGCCCATGTAGTCTTCCGGCGTCTCGACTTCGACAGCCATCATCGGCTCGAGGACGACCGGGTTCGCCTTGCGCATTGCTTCCTTGAACGCCATCGAACCGGCCATGCGGAACGCGTTTTCGTTCGAGTCAACGTCGTGGTACGAACCGAACGTCAGGTGAACCTTCACGTCGACGACCGGGAAGCCGGCCAGCACGCCCGACTTCAGCGTGTCCTGGATACCCTTGTCGACCGCCGGGATGTATTCACGCGGAATCACACCACCCTTGATCTCGTCGAAGAACTCGTAGCCCTTGCCTTGTTCGTTCGGCTCGAGCGTGATGACCGCGTGACCGTACTGGCCGCGACCACCCGACTGCTTGACGAACTTGCCGTCGACGTCCTTCGCCGTCGAACGGATCGTTTCGCGGTATGCAACCTGCGGCTTGCCGACGGTCGCTTCCACGCCGAATTCACGCTTCATCCGGTCGACCAGAATTTCGAGGTGGAGCTCGCCCATGCCCGAAATGATGGTCTGGCCCGACTCTTCGTCGGTCTGCACGCGGAACGACGGATCTTCCTGTGCCAGACGGTTCAGCGCCAGGCCCATCTTTTCCTGGTCAGCCTTGGTCTTCGGCTCGACAGCCTGCGAAATCACCGGCTCCGGGAACACCATGCGCTCGAGCACGATCGGGTTTGCCGGATCGCACAGCGTGTCGCCGGTGGTCGCTTCCTTCAGGCCGACCGCAGCAGCGATGTCGCCTGCACGGACTTCCTTGATTTCTTCACGCTGGTTCGCGTGCATCTGCAGAATACGGCCGAGGCGTTCCTTCTTGCCCTTGGTCGAGTTCAGCAGCGTGTCGCCCGAGTTGACGACGCCCGAGTACACACGGAAGAAGATCAGCTGGCCGACGAACGGGTCGGTCATGATCTTGAACGCGAGCGACGAGAACTTCTCGTCGTCCGACGCCTTGCGCTCAGCTTCTTCACCGTTTTCGAGCTCGCCCTTGACCGGCGGGATGTCGACCGGCGACGGCAGGAAGTCGATCACGGCGTCGAGCATACGCTGCACGCCCTTGTTCTTGAACGCGGTACCGCACAGCATCGGCTGGATTTCGCACGCGATCGTACGATCACGCAGCGCCTTGACGATGTCGGCTTCCGGCAGATCGCCTTCTTCCAGGTACTTGTTCATCAGGTCTTCGCTGGCTTCAGCAGCCACTTCGACCATCTTTTCGCGCCATTCCTTGCAGGTCTCCGCGAGCTCGGCCGGGATGTCGACGTAGTCGAACTTCGTGCCTTGCGACGCTTCGTCCCAAATGATCGCCTTCATCTTGATCAGGTCGACGACGCCCTTGAAGTTTTCTTCCGCGCCGATCGGCACCACGACCGGAACCGGGTTCGCCTTCAGGCGCAGACGGAGCTGGTCGTAGACCTTGAAGAAGTTCGCGCCGGTACGGTCCATCTTGTTGACGAACGCGAGACGCGGCACCTTGTACTTGTTAGCCTGGCGCCACACCGTTTCCGACTGCGGCTGCACGCCGCCCACTGCGCAGTACACCATGCACGCGCCGTCGAGCACGCGCATCGAACGCTCCACTTCGATCGTGAAGTCGACGTGGCCCGGGGTGTCGATGATGTTGATGCGGTGTTCCGGATAGTTGCCGCCCATGCCCTTCCAGAAGGCCGTGGTAGCAGCGGACGTGATCGTGATGCCACGCTCCTGTTCCTGCTCCATCCAGTCCATCGTGGCTGCGCCGTCGTGGACTTCACCGATCTTGTGGTTCACACCGGTGTAAAACAGAATGCGCTCGGTCGTCGTCGTTTTGCCGGCGTCGATGTGAGCGCTAATACCGATATTGCGGTAGCGCTCGATAGGAGTCTTGCGAGCCACTTTGATCCTCTACTGGGATGACACGATGCAGCCCTGCTGCATCATGCTTCAACACAAACGGGCGAGGCGCCTGAAAAGCGCACCCGCCCGGAATTTATTTCCGCAAACAGCCCAGCCAGGCGCTTAGAAACGGAAATGCGAGAACGCGCGGTTGGCTTCTGCCATGCGGTGAACTTCATCGCGCTTCTTCATCGCGCCGCCACGGCCTTCGGCCGCTTCGGAGAGTTCACCTGCCAGACGCAGAGCCATCGACTTCTCGCTGCGCTTCTTCGCAGCCTCACGCAGCCAGCGCATCGCCAATGCCATACGACGCGACGGGCGCACTTCGACCGGAACTTGATAGTTGGCACCACCAACGCGACGGCTCTTCACTTCGACCACCGGCTTGACGTTGTTGAGCGCAACCGTGAACACTTCCAGCGGGTCCTTGCCACCCTTGGTCTGGATCTGTTCGAATGCGCCATAAACGATGCGCTCTGCGACCGACTTCTTGCCGGACAGCATCAGCATGTTCATGAACTTGGCTACATCAACGTTACCGAACTTCGGATCCGGCAACACTTCCCGCTTGGGGACTTCGCGACGACGCGGCATGATTCTTCCTTTACTTGTTCAGTTGGAGCTGGTTCCAGCTCCGCGGCCACCAACAAACCCGATCACATCTTCACGACTAACCAGCTTGGCCGGGTGACCACTTACTCGACAGCACCGGCAATCCGGCACTCCCGCCTTGACCGCCCTGCGGCGATCCCTGATCAAAAACTGCTTACTTGGCAGCCTTTGCACGCTTCGCGCCGTACTTCGAGCGCGCTTGCTTACGGTCCTTGACGCCCTGGGTATCCAGCGAGCCGCGAACCATGTGGTAACGCACACCCGGCAAGTCCTTCACACGGCCGCCGCGGATCAGCACAACCGAGTGTTCCTGCAGGTTGTGGCCTTCACCGCCGATGTACGAAATCACTTCGAAGCCGTTCGTCAGACGAACCTTGGCGACCTTACGGAGTGCCGAGTTCGGCTTCTTCGGCGTCGTCGTGTACACACGGGTGCACACGCCGCGACGCTGGGGGCAGTCCTGCAGGGCCGGGCTCTTGCTCTTCGTCGTTTCCGACTGACGGCCTTTGCGAACCAGTTGGTTGATGGTTGGCATTGTTTATTCCTGAAATTGAACAAAATCTGCACATCGATTTCGGGCAAAGCGAGAATCGGCGCACAGTTGACTTCCGAACCGGCGAAACGGGTGCGAGCTTTCGAACGCAACTCGGCCCACCGAATACCGGAACCCAGCATCATATTCCGGAAATACCAACTAAGTCAACGGCTTGCGTGATTCGTCGGCCGGACGCGTGGTTTACCGGAAGGGTCGGAACGCCTGTGTCAGGCAGACTCGACGACGTCGATGATCTCGTCGCCGAAGCGCTCCAGCTTGCGCACCCCCATGCCGGGGATATGGCGCAGGTCGTCGATCGTCTCCGGCGCGTTGCGTGCGATCTCGGCGAGCGTCGCGTCGTGGAAGATCACGTAGGCCGGCACGCCGTCCGTCTTCGCCGTTTCCGCGCGCCACGCGCGCAGCGCATCCCACCTTGCGCGCTCGCGCGTGCCCATGCCGGCAGTCGGATCGACGCGCGTGCCGCTGCGGCCCGACGACTGGCGCGTGCGCTGCGGCTTCACGTAGCGGCGCAGCGTGACCTTCTCCTCGTTCTTCAACACCGGCTTCGCGGCCTCGGTCAGCACGAGCGCACCGAAGCCGCCGTGATCGACGGCCAGGTAGCCGTACGCGACGAGCTGCCGAAATATCGCGCGCCACTCGGGCTCCGACAGCGACGCGCCGATCCCGAACGTCGTCAGCTGGTCGTGGCCCCGCTGCAACACCTTCTCGGTGCGCCCGCCGCGCAGGATCTCGATCAGGTGGCTCGAGCCGAAATTGAAGCCGCTCGCGCGCTGCGCGCGGAACACGCACGACAGCGCCATCTGCGCCTCACGCGTCGCGTCCCATGAAGCGGGCGGCTCGAGGCACGTATCGCAGTTGCCGCACGGCTTGCTCTCCTCGCCGAAGTAGTTCAGCAGCCGCACGCGGCGGCACGAGATCGTCTCGCACAGCCCGAGCAGCGCGTCGAGCTTCGACGTCTGGACACGTTTGTGCGCGTCGTCCGCATCCGATTCGTCGATCATCTTGCGCTGCTGGACGACGTCGCCGAGCCCATAAGCCATCCACGCATTCGCGGGCATCCCGTCGCGGCCCGCGCGGCCCGTTTCCTGGTAGTAGCCTTCGACGCTCTTCGGCAGATCCAGGTGCGCGACGAAGCGCACGTCCGGCTTGTCGATGCCCATGCCGAACGCGATCGTCGCGCACATCACGATGCCTTCCTCGCGCTGGAACATTTCCTGGTGCTTCTGCCGCACCTCGAACTCCATCCCCGCGTGATACGGCAGCGCACGCACGCCTTGCGCCTTCAGCCATTCGGCCGTTTCCTCGACCTTGCGACGCGACAGGCAATAGACGACACCCGCATCCGTCGTGCCATCGGCATTCGTGTGTTCGGCGCGGATGAAATCGAGCAGCTGCGATCGCGCGTTGTCCTTTTCGACGATCCGGTAGCGGATGTTCGGGCGGTCGAAGCTCGACACGAACACGCGCGCGTCGTCGAGCGCGAGACGGTGGATGATCTCGTCGCGCGTGATCGCATCGGCCGTCGCGGTCAATGCGATGCGCGGCACCGACGGAAATCGCTCGTGCAACACCGACAGCTGGATGTATTCCGGGCGGAAATCGTGCCCCCATTGCGACACGCAGTGCGCTTCGTCGATCGCGAACAGGCCGATCTTCGCGCGCTCGAGCAGGTCGAGGAAGCGCCCCGTCATCAGCCGTTCGGGCGCGACATACAGCAGGTCGATTTCGCCTTCACGCAGCGCCCGCTCGGTCGCCGCGGCCTCGGCGCCCGACAGTGTCGAATTCAGGTACGCCGCGCGCACGCCCACTTCGCTCAGTGCGGCGACCTGGTCCTGCATCAGCGCGATCAGCGGCGACACGACAATACCGGCACCCTGTCCGGCCTCGCGACGCAGCAGCGCCGGAATCTGGTAGCACAGCGACTTGCCGCCGCCGGTCGGCATCAGCACGAGACAATCGCCGCCGCCGGCGACGTGTTCGACGATTTCGCCCTGCTGGCCGCGAAATGCGGGATAACCAAATACTTCGTCGAGGATTTCGAGGGCGCGGGACATGGAAGAGGACGGGGACGGCTGGACGATGACCGCAATTTTAACAACCCGCTCGCGGGACGCGGGGCGAATCGTGCGGTTTCGGCCAATCGGCCAGGGTTCGTTCGCGTGCATGACGAGCCTGCCACGACCGCGCCGCAAGTGATCGCGACGGCTTCGGCGGCGCTGGCAGCCAGGCCGCACGTCCGTCGCGAGCAAGCGAGGCCGGCACGGCACAGGCGCGTCATGCACGCGAACGACAGATGAAAAAAAACCGCCCGGCAAAACCGGGCGGTCTCGGTGACAGCGTGGTGAGGCAAGGCGGCTCGCGCCGCCCGCGCTTACTCGGCTGCCGGGTGCTGTTGCGGCTCTTCCGCAGCCGGCGTGCTCGGCGTGCCGAAATCGAACGCCTCTTCCGCTGCGATCTGGTCGAAACGCTCGCGATCCGACGATTCCTTCGCCTTGCGTGCCTTGTGGAACGCGAGACCCGTACCGGCCGGGATCAGGCGGCCGACGATCACGTTTTCCTTCAGGCCGCGCAGATCGTCGCGCTTGCCCATGATCGCCGCTTCGGTCAGCACGCGGGTCGTTTCCTGGAACGATGCCGCGGAGATGAACGAGTCGGTCGACAGCGATGCCTTCGTGATACCGAGCAGCACGTTGTCGTACGAAGCCGGACGCTTGTCCTCGGCGATCATGCGATCGTTCTCGTCCAGCATGTCGGAACGCTCGACCTGTTCGCCCGGGATGAAGCGCGTATCGCCATTGTCGGTGATCTGCACACGACGCAGCATCTGGCGAACGATCACCTCGATGTGCTTGTCGTTGATCTTCACGCCCTGCAGACGATACACGTCCTGCACTTCGTCGACGATGTAGCGCGACAGCGCCTCGATACCCTGCAGACGCAGGATGTCGTGCGGATCGGCCGGACCGTCCACGATCATTTCGCCCTTGTTGACGACCTGTGCATCGTGAACCAGAACCTGCTTTTCCTTCGCGATCAGGAACTCGTGCTGGTTGCCCTCGAGATCCGTGATGACGAGACGCTGCTTGCCCTTCGTGTCCTTACCGAACGACGTCGTACCGGTGACTTCCGCGAGAATGCCGGCATCCTTCGGCGAACGCGCTTCGAACAGTTCCGCCACCCGCGGCAGACCGCCGGTAATGTCACGCGTCTTCTGCGCTTCCGTCGGGATACGTGCGAGCACTTCACCGACCTGCACCTGCTGACCATCCTTCACGGTGATCAGTGCGCCGACCTGGAAGCCGATCTGCACCGCGTGCTCCGTGCCCGGAATCTTCACTTCGTCGCCGTTCGCGTCGAGCAGCTTGACCTGCGGACGCACGCTCTTCGAAGCCTGCGAACCACGACGCTTCACGTCGATCACGACCAGCGTCGACAGGCCGGTCACGTCGTCGATCTGCTTCGCGACGGTCACGCCTTCCTCGACGTTCTCGAACTTCACCGTACCACCGTACTCGGTGATGATCGGACGCGTCAGCGGATCCCACGTGGCGAGCTGTGTGCCTGCCTTGATCGTCGCGCCGTCGAGTTGCAGCAGCGTCGCGCCGTACGGCACTTTGTGACGCTCGCGCTCGCGACCGAAATCGTCGGTGATCATCGCTTCGCCCGAACGGGAAATGACGATCTGCTCGCCCTTCGCGTTCGTGACGTAACGCATCGTCGCCGTGAAGCGGACGATACCGTTGCTCTTCGCTTCGACCGACGAAGCGACTGCCGCACGCGATGCCGCACCACCGATGTGGAACGTACGCATCGTCAGCTGCGTGCCCGGTTCACCGATCGACTGTGCCGCGATCACGCCGACTGCTTCGCCGACGTTCACGAGCGAGCCGCGGCCGAGGTCACGGCCGTAGCACGACGCACACAGACCGTAGCGCGTTTCGCAGGTCAGCGGCGTGCGCACGCGCACTTCGTCGATGCCGAGGCGTTCGATTTCCTCGACCGCCGTTTCGTCGAGCAGCGTGCCCGATTCGTACACCGTTTCCTGCGTTTCCGGGTTCACGACGTCCGCAACCGCAACGCGGCCGAGGATACGGTCGCGCAGCGCCTCGACGACTTCACCGCCTTCGACGAGTGCCTTCATCGCCACGCCGTTCGACGTGCCGCAATCGTCTTCCACGACGACCAGATCCTGCGTGACGTCGACGAGACGACGCGTCAGGTAACCCGAGTTCGCGGTCTTCAGTGCCGTATCAGCCAGACCCTTACGTGCACCGTGGGTCGAGATGAAGTACTGCAACACGTTCAGACCTTCGCGGAAGTTCGCGGTAATCGGCGTCTCGATAATCGAGCCGTCCGGCTTCGCCATCAGGCCACGCATACCGGCCAGCTGACGAATCTGAACCGCCGAACCCCGGGCGCCCGAGTCGGCCATCATGTAGATCGAGTTGAACGACTCCTGGCGCGTCTCGTTGCCGTCGCGGTCCGTCACCGGCTCCGTCGACAGCTGCTCCATCATCGCCTTGCCGACCGCTTCCGACGTTGCCGACCAGATGTCGACCACGTTGTTGTAGCGTTCCTGCGCGGTGACGAGACCCGACATGTACTGGCGGTCGTACTCCTTCACCTTCTTCGCGGCGTCGCCGACGATCGTTTCCTTCTGCGGCGGCACGAGCATGTCGTCCACGCAGATCGAAATGCCGGCACGCGTCGCGAGACGGAAACCCGACTGCATCAGCTGGTCGGCAAACACCACCGTCGCGCGCAGACCGCACTTGCGGAACGCCGTGTTGATCAGGCGCGAGATTTCCTTCTTCTTCAGCGGCTTGTTCAGCACCGAGAACGGCAGGCCGTGCGGCAGGATCTCCGACAGGATCGCGCGGCCGACGGTCGTCGCATACAGCGAGATCTTCGGCACGAACGGCGGCGCGCCTTCCGACGTGTCTTCGTTGTGGACCATTTCGGTGATCCGCACGTTGACGCGCGAGGCCAGCTCGACTTCCTTGTTCTCGTACGCGCGGATCACTTCCGACACGCCCGTGAACGACAGGCCTTCGCCCTTGCCGTTGACCGCTTCGCGGGTCGCGTAGTACAGACCCAGCACGATATCCTGCGACGGCACGATCGACGGATCGCCGTTGGCCGGGAACAGCACGTTGTTCGACGCCAGCATCAGCGTACGCGCTTCCATCTGCGCTTCGAGCGACAGCGGCACGTGAACGGCCATCTGGTCACCGTCGAAGTCGGCGTTGAACGCCGCGCAGACGAGCGGGTGCAGCTGAATTGCCTTGCCTTCGATCAGCACCGGCTCGAACGCCTGGATACCGAGACGGTGCAGCGTCGGCGCACGGTTCAGCATCACCGGGTGCTCGCGGATCACCTCTTCGAGGATGTCCCACACCACCGGCGTCTGGTTCTCGACTTCCTTCTTCGCAGCCTTGATGGTCGTCGCGACGCCCATCACTTCCAGCTTGTTGAAGATGAACGGCTTGAACAGCTCGAGCGCCATCAGCTTCGGCAGACCGCACTGGTGCAGCTTCAGCGTCGGGCCGACCACGATGACCGAACGGCCCGAGTAGTCGACGCGCTTGCCCAGCAGGTTCTGACGGAAACGACCGCCCTTGCCCTTGATCATGTCGGCGAGCGACTTCAGCGGACGCTTGTTCGCGCCCGTCATCGCCTTGCCGCGACGACCGTTGTCGAGCAGCGAGTCGACGGCTTCCTGCAGCATCCGCTTTTCGTTGCGGACGATGATTTCAGGTGCCTTCAGCTCGAGCAGGCGCTTCAACCGGTTGTTACGGTTGATCACGCGGCGGTACAGGTCGTTCAGGTCCGACGTCGCGAAACGGCCGCCGTCCAGCGGCACGAGCGGACGCAGTTCCGGCGGCAGCACCGGCAGCACTTCGAGGATCATCCACTCGGGCTTGATGCCCGAGCGCTGGAATGCCTCGAGGACCTTCAGGCGCTTCGCGTACTTCTTGATCTTCGCTTCCGAGCCGGTGTTCTTCAGCTCGGTGCGCAGCGTCTCGACCTGCTCGTCGATGTTGATCGCGCGCAGCAGTTCACGCACGCCTTCCGCGCCCATTTCGGCACGGAATTCGTCGCCGTATTCCTCGACCTTGTTGTAGTAATCCTCTTCGGTCATGATCTGCCGCGCCTTCAGCGGCGTCATGCCCGGTTCGATCACCACGTACGCTTCGAAGTACAGCACGCGTTCGATGTCGCGCAGCGTCATGTCGAGCACCATGCCCAGACGCGACGGCAGCGACTTCAGGAACCAGATGTGCGCGACCGGCGAGGCCAGCTCGATGTGGCCCATCCGTTCGCGACGCACCTTCGCCAGCGTCACTTCGACGCCGCACTTCTCGCAGATCACGCCGCGGTGCTTCAGGCGCTTGTACTTGCCGCACAGGCACTCGTAGTCCTTGATCGGCCCGAAGATCTTCGCGCAGAAGAGACCATCGCGTTCCGGCTTGAACGTACGGTAGTTGATGGTCTCCGGCTTCTTCACTTCACCGAACGACCACGAACGGATCTTGTCGGGCGAGGCCAGACCGATCTTGATCGCGTCGAAAACTTCTTCCTGTTGGACTTGCTTGAATAGATCGAGCAGAGCTTTCATTGCTTTCTCTCCGTAGTCCGATTAATTGCGGTCGAGATCGATGTCGATACCGAGCGAGCGGATTTCCTTCACGAGCACGTTGAAGGATTCCGGCATGCCTGCATCGATCACGTGGTCGCCCTTGACGAGGTTTTCGTACACCTTCGTCCGGCCGGTCACGTCATCCGACTTCACCGTCAGCATTTCCTGCAGCACGTAGGACGCGCCGTACGCTTCGAGTGCCCACACTTCCATTTCACCGAAACGCTGGCCACCGAACTGCGCCTTACCACCCAGCGGCTGCTGCGTGACGAGCGAGTACGGGCCGGTCGAACGCGCGTGCATCTTGTCGTCGACCAAGTGGTGCAGCTTCAGGTAGTGCATGTAACCCAGCGTCACGCGACGCTCGAACATTTCACCCGTGCGGCCGTCGTACAGACGGACCTGGTTCTTCGACGGGTTCATGCCGAGCTGTTCGGCGATGTCGTCCGGGAACGCGAGGTCGAGCATCTTGCCCATTTCTTCCTCGGTCGCACCGTCGAACACCGGCGTCGCGAACGGCACGCCTTCGCGCAGGTTCTTCGCGAGTTCGAGGATCTCGTCGTCGGTGAAGCTTTCCAGGTCTTCCTGGCGGCCCGACTCGTTGTAGATCTTCGTCAGGAACACGCGCAGTTCCTCGATCTTCGCCTGACGCTGCAGCATTTCGCCGATACGCCAGCCGAGGCCCTTCGCGGCCCAGCCGAGGTGCACTTCCAGAACCTGACCCACGTTCATCCGCGACGGAACGCCCAGCGGGTTCAGCACGACGTCTGCCGGACGGCCGTCGGCCATGTACGGCATGTCTTCGATCGGGACGATCTTCGACACGACACCCTTGTTACCGTGACGGCCTGCCATCTTGTCGCCAGGCTGCAGACGGCGCTTCACCGCGAGGTACACCTTGACCATCTTCAGCACGCCCGGCGGCAGTTCGTCGCCTTGCGTGAGCTTCTTGCGCTTCTCTTCGAACGCGAGGTCGAACTGGTGACGCTTCTCTTCGATCGAGTTCTTGATCGCTTCGAGCGATGCCGCTGCTTCGTCGTCCGCGAGGCGGATGTCGAACCAGTGGTAGTGGTCGAGGTCTTCCAGGTAAGCCTGGTCGATCTTCGTGCCCTTCGCGAGCTTCTTCGGACCGCCGTTCGCGACCTTGCCCACGAGCATGCGCGCGAGACGCTGGAACGCGTCGCCTTCCACGATGCGCAGCTGGTCGTTCAGGTCGAGACGGTAGCGCTTCAGTTCGTCGTCGATGATCTGTTGCGCACGCTTGTCGCGCTGGATGCCTTCACGCGTGAACACCTGGACGTCGATCACGGTACCGCTCATGCCCGACGGCACGCGCAGCGACGTGTCCTTCACGTCCGAAGCCTTCTCGCCGAAGATCGCGCGCAGCAGCTTCTCTTCCGGCGTCAGCTGGGTCTCGCCCTTCGGCGTGACCTTGCCGACCAGCACGTCGCCTGCTTCGACTTCAGCACCGATATACACGATGCCCGATTCGTCGAGACGGCCGAGCTGGACTTCCGCCAGGTTCGAGATGTCGCGCGTGATTTCTTCCGGCCCGAGCTTCGTGTCGCGTGCAACGACGTTCAGCTCTTCGATGTGGATCGACGTGTAGCGATCGTCCGCAACCACTTTCTCCGAGATCAGGATCGAGTCTTCGAAGTTGTAGCCGTTCCACGGCATGAACGCGATCAGCATGTTCTGGCCGAGCGCGAGCTCGCCCAGGTCCGTCGAGGCGCCGTCGGCCAGCACGTCGCCGCGCGAGACCTTGTCGCCCATCTTCACGATCGGACGCTGGTTGATGTTCGTGTTCTGGTTCGAACGCGTGTACTTGATCAGGTTGTAGATGTCGACACCGACTTCACCTGCGACCGCTTCGTCGTCGTTCACGCGAATCACGATACGGCCTGCGTCGACGTAGTCGACCACACCGCCGCGGAACGCCTGAACCGTCGTACCCGAGTCGACCGCGCAGGTGCGCTCGATACCCGTCCCGACGACCGGCTTTTCCGGACGCAGACACGGCACGGCCTGACGCTGCATGTTCGAACCCATCAGTGCACGGTTCGCATCGTCGTGCTCGAGGAACGGAATCAGCGAGGCTGCAACCGACACGATCTGCGACGGCGCGACGTCCATGTACTGGATACGGTCCGGCGTGACCATCATCGTTTCGCCGGCTTCACGCGACGACACGAGTTCGTCGATCAGCGTGCCGTTCTCGTCGATCGCGGCGTTCGCCTGAGCGATCATGTAACGACCTTCCTCGATCGCCGACAGGTAGTCGATCTGGTCGGTCACCTTGCTGTCCACGACCTTGCGGTACGGCGTCTCGAGGAAGCCGTACTCGTTCAGGTGCGCGTACAGTGCGAGCGAGTTGATCAGGCCGATGTTCGGACCTTCCGGCGTTTCGATCGGGCACACGCGGCCATAGTGGGTCGGGTGCACGTCACGAACTTCGAAGCCTGCGCGTTCGCGCGTCAGACCGCCCGGGCCCAGTGCGGAAACACGGCGCTTGTGCGTGATTTCCGACAGCGGGTTGGTCTGGTCCATGAACTGCGACAGCTGCGACGAACCGAAGAACTCGCGGATCGCCGACGAAATCGGCTTCGAGTTGATCAGGTCGTGCGGCATCAGGTTTTCGCTTTCGGCCTGGCCGAGGCGTTCCTTGACCGCGCGCTCGACACGCACGAGACCAGCGCGGAACTGGTTTTCCGCCAGTTCGCCGACGCAACGCACGCGACGGTTGCCGAGGTGGTCGATGTCGTCCACTTCGCCCTTGCCGTTGCGCAACTCGACGAGGATCTTGATCGTCGCGAGGATGTCGTCGTCCTGCAGCGTCATCGGGCCGGTGATCTCGTCACGGCTGACGCGGCGGTTGAACTTCATGCGGCCGACCTTCGACAGGTCGTACGCTTCTTCGCTGTAGAACAGACGGTTGAACAGCGCCTCGACCGCTTCTTCGGTCGGCGGCTCGCCCGGACGCATCATGCGGTAGATCGCGATGCGCGCGGCCGTCTTGTCGGTCGTTTCGTCGACACGCAGCGTCGACGAGATGTACGGGCCCTGGTCCAGGTCGTTCGTGTAGAGCGTCTGGATGTCCTTGATGCCCGCTTCGCGCAGCTTCTCGAGCACGCTTTCCGTGACTTCGTCGTTCGCGCTCGCGATCACTTCGCCGGTGTCGCCGTCGACGACGTTCTTCGCCAGCACGCGGCCGAGCAGATAGTCTTCCGGTACCGAGATGAACTTGGTCTTCGCGGCTTCGAGATCGCGAATGTGCTTCGCGTTGATCCGCTTGTCCTTCTGGACGATGACCTTGCCATCACGATCCGTGATGTCGAAACGCGCGACTTCACCACGCAGGCGCTCGGGCACGAACTCGAGTTGTGCGCCTTCGTCCATCAGCGTGAAGTTGTCGAACACGAAGAAGTTCGCGAGGATCTGTTCCGGCGTCAGGCCGATGGCCTTCAGCAGGATCGTGACCGGCATCTTGCGGCGACGGTCGACGCGGAAGTACAGGATGTCCTTCGGATCGAATTCGAAGTCGAGCCACGAGCCGCGGTACGGAATGATCCGTGCCGAGAACAGCAGCTTGCCCGAGCTGTGCGTCTTGCCCTTGTCGTGTTCGAAGAACACGCCCGGCGAACGGTGCAGCTGCGAGACGATGACACGCTCGGTGCCGTTGATGACGAACGAGCCCGTCGGCGTCATGAGCGGAATTTCGCCCATGTACACTTCCTGCTCTTTCACTTCCTTGACGACCGGCTTGTTCGGCGATTCCTTGTCGAGGATGACAAGGCGGACCTTCGCGCGCAGCGCGGAGCAGTACGTCAGGCCGCGCTGCTGGCATTCCTTGATGTTGAATGCCGGCGCGGACAACGCATAGCTCACGAACTCGAGGCGCGCAAAGCCGTTGTGCGAAACAATGGGAAATACCGATGTGAACGCGGCCTGCAAACCTTCAGGCTTGCGTTGCGTGGCCGGCACATCGGCTTGCAGAAACGTGCTGAATGATTCAAGCTGGGTAGCCAGCAAGAAAGGAACTTGGTGAACGATGGGGCGCTTCGCGAAACTCTTGCGAATGCGCTTCTTCTCGGTGAAGGAATATTGCATACGATCTCCGAATCACGGCGGGTGCTATCGAGGCGGAATACCTGGACGTTTCAAACCCGAGTGTTCACCGACTGAGACCCGATGGCCGTCCGACGGCTTGAACGAGCCGAGAAGCTTGGTGGTTGGCCGCTACCAACCGCTGGCTGACGGCAGCGGATGCCTGTGTTGCCCGCTACCCGACCAAACTTGCCTTCTGCAGTCGCTTCAGAAGACAAAGAGAACCGCCATTCGTGACCAATCACAACGATCAGGCGGTTTTCTTTGGCTTCTGGGGCCGATTATTCGGGCTCCCGAATGAGTGCCAGAATAACGTCCCCACAAAGCACAAAAAGGCCGGCGGTGAAAATACCGCCAGCCTTCGCACAGCGCGCCGAAACTTACTTGACTTCGACCTTCGCGCCTGCTTCTTCCAGCTTCTTCTTGGCTTCTTCAGCAGCAGCCTTGTCGACGCCTTCCTTGACAGCCTTCGGTGCGCCGTCAACGACGTCCTTCGCTTCCTTCAGGCCCAGGCCCGTCAGTTCGCGAACTGCCTTGATGACTGCAACCTTGTTACTGCCTGCTTCAGCCAGAACGACCGTGAATTCGGTCTTCTCTTCTGCAGCAGCAGCAGCGCCGCCGCCTGCCGGGCCAGCGACTGCCACTGCAGCTGCCGACACGCCAAACTTCTCTTCGAACGCCTTGACCAGTTCGTTCAGTTCCAGAACGGTCATCCCTTCGACCGCTGCCAGGATGTCTTCTTTTGCGATTGCCATTTGAAATACTCCTAAATTGAATTCGGATACAGCCAGCGATCAATGACGCTGATGCACGTTCGATTACGCAGCTTCCGCTTGCTTCTTCTCTGCCAGCGCGGCCAGGGCACGCGCGAAGCCCGAAACAGGCGATTGCATAACGAACAGCAGCTTCGAGAGCAGTTCTTCGCGGCTCGGGATGCTTGCCAGCGCTTGCACGCCAGCCTTGTCCATCACCTTGCCATCGAACGAACCAGCCTTGATGACCAACTTGTCATTGCTCTTGCTGAAGTCGTTGACGACCTTAGCAGCAGCAATTGCATCTTCCGAGATGCCGTAGATCAACGGGCCAGTCATCTGCTCTGCCAGCGGAGCAAACGGCGTACCTTCAACGGCGCGGCGCGCCAGCGTGTTCTTCAACACGCGCAGGTAAACCTGTTGCTCGCGCGCTTTCGCGCGCAGCTTGGTCAGATCGCCAACCGCAATTCCACGATACTCAGCCAGCACAACGGTCTGGGCCTTCGCGACTTGCGCGGAAACCTCAGCGACGACGGCTTGCTTGTCTTCTCTATTAAGCGGCACGGTTAGCCTCCAGAAACGATACGTTCGGCGTGGCCGGCATGGCCGAAACCTCACGTACCTCGTTCAACAACGGCGTCCGACCTCGTTAGGAGTATTTCCACCTCATGCCGCGAATCGCTTCACGGCCTGGGGCTTCACCACTGCAAAACTTTTTCGGGTTCGCCATCTGCGTTGGCTTGAATTAAGGGATCACCTGACTGCTGCGCCCCACCAACGGTCTTTGATAACCGGTTGCCCGCCTTGCCTGCACGAACAACCGCCCAAAGCCCATGTAGGCCGCTTCGCGAACGAAGCGGCCCGAATACTTGCTTACTGTGCTGCCAGCGTAGCCTGGTCGACACGCACGCCGACGCCCATCGTGCTCGACAGTGCGATCTTGCGCAGGTAGACGCCCTTGCTCGTTGCCGGCTTTGCCTTCTGCAGCGCTTCGATCAGCGCCGACAGGTTCGAACGCAGTGCAGTCGGCTCGAACGATGCGCGGCCGATGGTCGCGTGGATGATACCGGCCTTGTCGACACGGAATTGCACCTGACCAGCCTTCGCGTTCTTGACGGCGGTTGCGACGTCCGGCGTGACCGTACCGACCTTCGGGTTCGGCATCAGGCCGCGCGGGCCGAGGATCTGACCCAGCGTACCGACGATACGCATCGTGTCCGGCGAAGCGATCACGATGTCGAAGTCCATCTGGCCAGCCTTGATCTGCTCGGCCAGGTCTTCCATACCGACGATTTCCGCGCCTGCTGCACGAGCTTGCTCAGCCTTCTCGCCTTGCGCGAACACGGCAACGCGAACCGACTTGCCCGTACCTGCCGGCAGAACGACCGAACCACGAACGACCTGGTCCGACTTCTTCGCATCGATGCCGAGCTGGACTGCGACGTCGATCGACTCGTCGAACTTCGCGCTCGCGCATTCCTTCACGAGGCTCAGTGCGTCTTCGATCGCGTACAGCTTCTGACGATCGACCTTGGCGGCAAATGCCTGACGGCGCTTGGAGATCTTAGCCATTTACACGCCCTCCACAGTGATGCCCATCGAGCGTGCGCTACCAGCGATGGTGCGAACGGCTGCGTCCAGATCAGCTGCCGTAAGGTCCGGCATCTTGGTCTTCGCGATTTCTTCGGCTTGAGCGCGCGTGATCGAGCCGACCTTGTCGGTGTGCGGCTTGCTCGAACCCTTGTCCACCTTCGCCGCCTTCTTGATCAGGACGGTCGCCGGCGGCGTCTTCATCACGAACGTGAAGCTCTTGTCAGCGAATGCCGTGATGACCACCGGCACCGGCAGACCCGGCTCCATGCCTTGAGTCTGCGCGTTGAACGCCTTGCAGAACTCCATGATGTTCAGGCCGCGCTGGCCCAGTGCCGGACCGACCGGCGGCGACGGGTTGGCTTTACCTGCAGGGATCTGCAGCTTGATAAAGCCGATAATCTTCTTTGCCATTTGTGAACCTCATTGGAACGCCGGAAGGGCGTTCGGTGAGTGATAACGCGCTTTCGCCTCTGGCTACTGACGCTCCTCAACGGCCATGACGCGGGCCGTAAGCGCGAAGGTGGGCAGCCGAGGCTGCCCACCGAATCGGGATCAAACTTTTTCGACCTGGCCGAACTCGAGTTCGACCGGGGTGGATCGGCCAAAGATGGTGACCGACACACGCACGCGCGATTTTTCGTAGTTGACTTCTTCGACGGTGCCGTTGAAGTCCGTGAACGGGCCTTCCTTCACACGCACCATCTCGCCGACTTCGAACAGGGTCTTCGGGCGCGGCTTCTCGACGCCTTCCTGCATCTGCGACATGATCTTCTCGACTTCCTTCGGGGAAATCGGGGTCGGGCGGTTACGTGCACCGCCGACGAAACCGGTAACCTTCGCGGTGTTCTTCACGAGGTGCCACGTTTCGTCCGTCATTTCCATCTCCACCAGCACGTAGCCGGGGAAGAATCGACGCTCGGTTACTGCCTTGTGACCGCCTTTGACTTCGACCACTTCTTCGGTCGGAACCAGGATCTGACCGAATTTGTCCTGCATGCCAGCACGTTCGATGCGCTCCTGAAGCGCACGTTGCACGCTCTTCTCCATACCGGAGTAGGCGTGCACGACGTACCAACGCTTTCCGCTCGGGGATGCCGGAGTATCGCTCATATCATTTCCAACCCAGAATCGCCGAGAAAATCACCCATTCGATCGATTTGTCACTCAACCAGAGGAAAATCGCCATCACGAGCACGAAACCGAACACGACGAGTGTGGTTTGCGTTGCTTCTTTGCGGGTGGGCCAAACGACCTTCCGGACTTCCTTGTACGAATCCTTGGCAAAGGCGATGAGGCTCTTGCCAGGGGCGGACATCAGCCCGACGGCCACGCCGGCGATGATCCCTACCGCCAACGCGGCACCGCGGACATACCACTGCTGATTGGCCAGCCAGAAGAAGCCCACGAATCCGGCCAAGACCAGCAATACGCCCAGGGCCAGCATCAGCTTATCGCCGGAGGTATTTACAGTTTCGACGGATGGATTCGCCATAACACCTTAAAACAAATGCCACGTAGGACACGTGGCTATTTTTTGGCAGGGGCAGAGGGAATCGAACCCCCAACCTTCGGTTTTGGAGACCGACGCTCTGCCAGTTGAGCTATACCCCTAAACCATACTGGGGCTGGCTGTTGCCAGCCCCAAAACTGTCGATCAACGAATAACTGGCTTACTCGATGATCTTGGCGACGACGCCAGCGCCGACCGTACGGCCGCCTTCA
>NZ_LDUL01000121.1:0-49139 GCF_001043615.1 Burkholderia sp. LK4 | reverse complement strand
GCGGATTCCATGAGGGGGCGGGGGCGGGATTGGGCACGGCGACCATTGTGCGGCGGTGGCGCGGGCGCGCATCGTCCGGGTGGACGAGCCCGGCACAATCCGTTCCGGGCGGGCGCCCGATTCAGTACATCGAAGCGCGCCACCGGAAGCCAAAGCCCGCCGCGAACCCGACCGTCTCCCGTCGATCCGTCACGCGAGATCGCCTGCCTTGAGCTTGCGGACCTGACGACGCATCCCGTCGAAGATCGCATCCGCGACGTCCATCGGAAATTCCGCCGGGATCTGCGCCGCGGCTTCCGCGATCGCAGGCTCCGTGCGAGCGACGACGGCCGCCATCGCGGCGTGCACGTCGTCTTCGGTCAGGCCGACGCGCCGGCCCTGCGCGACCCAGTGGCGCGGCTGGATCTCGCCGATCACGTAGTGCCGGTTCTTCCCGCACACGGCCATCGCGAGCCGCGCGCGGCGCGGCGGAAGCTGGTTGCGGCGCGTACCGATGATCGGATGCGCGGACAGCACATCGTACAGTGGCGTGCTGCGGTACGTGTTGCCGGGCAGGTGCGCGATGCTGAAGTTCTTCGCATGCCCGTCGATCGCCGCCAGCACCCAGAACACGAGCTGCGCGACGAAGAAATTCATCCGGTCGGGCGCGGCGTCGGCCGAATTGGCGAGGATGCCCATGATCGTGTCGATGCCCGGGCCGCCGTCGGATTCGTATTTCGCGCCCGACGGCGTGCCGGTCGCCTGGCACATGTCCTCCTGCGGCAACCGCAGGATCCACGTGCGGTCGCGCGAAGCACGCCGGTCGAAGCGCTCGACGATCAACGCCTTCTGGTCGTCGAACCGGCCGATGTCGCACGCCGCGACCGGCAAGCCGTACGCGGCGACGAGCTTCGCGCACAGCCATTCGTTTTCGACGGAGGTCCGCATGTCGGCCTGCATGTTTCCGACACGCCCGAGCGGCAGCTTGAAGATGTGCGTCGTCGGCGTGCTGCCCGACGGCCGCAGCCAGCGGTTTCCCTGGCGCAGCAATGCCGTCTTTTCCTGCGCGCCGGCAATCGACAGGCGCAGGTCGCCTTCCGGCTCCGCATGGCCGGGCAGCGGCGCGGCGGTCGCGTGGCGCAGCGCCTCGGCGACGGCCGTATCGTCGAGCGTCACGCCGTCGATCGTCTCGAGATCGATGGGCGTTTCGCCGGGCGGCAGCATCTGGATCGCGCCGACGCAATCGCGGCCGATCGACGCGAGCAGCTCGAACGGCGCCGTCGACCGGAGCCGGTAACGCTGCGCGATGCGGCGGCGGATCGGCTCGCTGTCCGGCAGCAGGTTGTCGAAATAGTCGGCGACGATCGCGCCCTGGTGCGGCTGGTTGCCGGGCGTGAAGGGCAGCGACAGCGACAGCGGCCGCCCCTGTGGATCGTCGAGCCAGGCCGGCAGGTAGACGAGACGCTCGACGCCGCGCCGGACTTCCCAGTAGCCCACCGGAATGCCGTTCATCCACAGGTCGAGCCGGTCGTGACGGGCACGCGTGGCCATCGTCACCAGTCCTCCCGCTTCGAAACCCGTGGCTTGCCGGGTGTCGCCGTCGCGGGCCGCTTGCGCGCGGCGCCGGCCGCAGGCCGGGCTGGTTTCTTGGCGGCCGTGGTGCCGCGCGCCGCATCCGGCTTGCGTTTGCTCGCGGCGGGTTGGCGAACCGCCGGCGCGGCATCGGCATCGGCATCGGCATCGGGCTCAGGATCGGCCGATGCCACCGAAGCGTCCTGCGTGCCCAGCGCGAGCGTCATGCGCACGCCGAGCGTGTTCAGCACCTTGAAGAGCCGCTCGATGCTGACCGCCGACGGGTTGGCTTCGAGCTGCGCGTAGGATTGCTGCGTGACGCCCAGGCGGGCGGCCAATTGCGCCTGCGTGAGCCCCGCGGATTTCCGGAAGCCGACGAGTATCGGACGCAGCTGGGTCAGGGTCTGGACAGGAAAGGCCATCGGGCGCTCCGCGGAATGACAGGCGATCGTTTGTAATCGGAAAATACAATCTACAGCATGTATTGTCAAAATACAAACCAAAGACTGTATCCAACAAAAACAAACGATAGCCTGTCAAGCGGGTGACCCGCCGACCATCCCGCGTCAACGCGGCAACGCGTCACGCCGCCCGCAGCGGGTTCGCATGCGCGCTTCGCACGCTTTCCGGATCGTCGTCGCCGAGCGGAATGAACGCCATGATCTCCAGGTCGTGTCCCGACAGCGCGGGCAACCGGAACGGGCTCGACAGCACGTTCAGCCGCCGCACGCCGAGCTCGCGCAGGATCTGCGAGCCGATTCCCGTCACGCGTCCGTCGCGCCGCGCATGGCCGGCCGGCATCCGCATCGCGTCGCCGCGCATGTCGCAGTCGAGCAGCACCGCGACCCCGCAGCCGGCCGCGTCGATCCGTTGCAGCGCGGCATGCAGCGGCCACGAATGCGCGGACGGCTCCGCATCGAGCAGGTCGAGCAGCGAATGGCATTCGTGCACGCGCGTCAGCACCGGCGTCGACGGATCGGGCTCGCCGCGCACGAGCGCGAGATGCGGCGCGCCGTGCACGGTGTCGCGATACTCGATCGCACGGAATCGTCCCCACGGCGTATGCAGCGGCCGCTCGCCGACGCGTTCGACGAGCGATTCGTGTTCGCGCCGGTAATGGATCAGGTCGGCAATCGTGCCGATCTTCAGCCCGTGATGCGCGGCGAACGCCTTCAGCTCGGGCAGCCGCGCCATCGTGCCGTCGTCGTTCATCACCTCGCAGATTACCGATGCGGGCGTGAGCCCCGCGAGCGCCGCGAGATCGCAGCCGGCCTCGGTGTGCCCCGCGCGCACGAGCACGCCGCCCGGGCGTGCGGCGATCGGGAACACGTGGCCCGGCTGGACGAGATCGTCGGGGCGGGCGCCCGCCCGCACCGCCGCGCGAATCGTATGCGCGCGATCGGCCGCCGAAATGCCGGTCGTCACGCCTTCGGCCGCCTCGATGCTGACGGTGAACGCGGTGCCGAACGGCGTACCGTTGTGATCGGCCATCGGCGGCAGGCGCAACTGCTCGCAGCGCTCGGCGGTCAGCGTCAGGCAGATCAGCCCGCGCCCGAAGCGCGCCATGAAATTGATCGCTTCCGGCGTCACGTGATCGGCCGCGATCACGAGATCGCCTTCGTTCTCGCGATCCTCTTCGTCGACGAGCAGGACCATCCGGCCCGCACGCAACTCGTCGACGATCTCCAGCGTGCCGGCGACGCTCATGGCGCCTCCGTCGCGTCGAACGCGCGGCGCAGCGCGTCGGCGCCGAAGGTCAGCACGCGGTCGGCCGCATCGATCGCGCCGAGCATGCTGGCGAAACCGTGAAGCTGGCCCGGCCAGCGCACGACGGTCACCGGCGTGCCGGCCTGTGCGAGACGCAGCGCATACGCTTCGGCCTCGTCGCGCAGCGGATCGAATTCGGCGCTGACGATCGTCGCCGGCGGCGCGCCCGCGACGTCCGGCGCGGCGAGCGGGCTTGCAAGCGGCGACGCGCGATCGGCGCCGTCGTCGAAATAGTGGCGCTTGAACCAGCGCATCATGTCCGCCGTCAGGAAATAGCCGTTGCCGAGCGTTTCGTACGACGGATGCTCGGTCGCGCAATCGACGACCGGATACAGCAGCAACTGGTGCGCGATTGCGACGCCCGACCCGCGCAACTGCAGTGCGGCGACCGCCGCAAGATTGCCGCCGGCGCTGTCGCCGGCAACCGCCAGCGCGCCGGCGCATGCGCCGAGATCGCGCGCGCTGGCGGCGGCCCACCGCACGGCGTCGCATGCGTCGTGCGCGGCGGCCGGGAAACGCGCCTCGGGCGCGAGCCGGTAGTCGACCGACAGCACGAGCGTGCGCGCACGGGCCGCGAGGCTGCGGCACAGGTTCGCGTGCGAATCGATGCCGCACGCGACGAAGCCGCCGCCGTGGAAGAACACCGTGAGCGGCAACGGCCCGTCGGCAGCGGGCCGATACAGCCGTGCGGACAACTGACGGCCCGATGCGGGAATCTGCCAGTCCTCTTCGGCGGCGACGGCTTCGCCCGGGGCGAATGCGCCACCGGCGGCGAGACTCGCGCGATACGCGGGAACGGTGAGCTGCGCGAAATCGATCGCGGGTGCCTGGGCGAACGCGGCGAGCAGCGCCTGCGCCTGTGGGTCGAGCGGCATGGGGACTCCTGTCTGAATCGGATGCGGTTTGAATCAGGTAAACCCGTGTCGCGGTTTTCCCTGAGTCCGCGCCGGACGCTTGCCGGCACGGCCTGACGGGCATTCCAGCGTAGCGGGCAGGGCGCCACATCATCCGATCGGACGATGGTTGGTTCGCCCGGATGGCCAATTCTCACCATTCAGTGAATCTCCCGATGACGCCGGAATTTAGACGCGTCTTAATCATGGCGGCGCGGTTGGGTCGCGTCGGAAACATGTCGTATGGAGGATGGAGCGTGCTGATGGAGACGAGATGGGCTCCGCAAGAGAGCCAGGCAACCAGTGACGAAGCCGACATCGGCGTCGCGGATTTCAGCGAGCTGATGGCGCGCATCTACCAGGGCCCGCTGGAAACGCCGCCGTGGGCGGGCGCGCTCGAGCTGGTTCGCCGGTTGCTGCAGGCCAACTACGTGACGCTGATCCTGCGTGCGGCCGCGAGCGACCGCCGCGCGCCGCTGTCCGTGCACGCATCGGAATACGGCCCGGTCGTGCCGGGTGACGGCGAAGCGTCGTACAACAACTACTACTATTCACTCGATCCGTTCGTCGGCCTGCCGGCCGATCGCGTGGTCACGGTCGACGATGTGTTCGGCGACACGGGCTGGCTGTCGAGCGAACTGTACAAGCAGTTCCTGAAGCCTCAGGACGTGCGCTACATCCTCGGCGCAGACCTGCGCACACCGTCGGGCGTCGAGTGCCGGTTCCGCGTATGCCGCAACCATGCGTCGAAGCAGTTCTCCGCGCGCGACAAGGCGATCTGCGCGTTGCTGCTGCCGCACCTGAAGCGTGCGGTCGAGCTGCATTCGCGGCTCGACACGGCCGAGGTCGAGCGCTCGATCTACGCGAACGCGATCAACCGGATGCAGATCGGCACGATCACGCTCGACGAGAACGGCACGATCATCGACATGAACAGCGTCGCCGACGAGATCCTGAAGCAGAACAACGGTCTGACGATTGCGCGCGGCACGATCGAGGCGACCGACGCGCAGGAGAACCGCACGCTCAAGCGGCTGATCCGCCACGCGGTGATGGGGCACCACGGCACGGCCGCGGCGACCGTCGAGGCGATGCCGATCACGCGCAGCTTCGACAAGCCGCGCCTCGGGCTGCTGGTGCGCACGGTGCTGCTGTCCGACTGGTCGGAGGACAACAAGCGGCGGCCGGCCGTCACGCTGTTCCTGCGCGACCCCGACCGCAAGCCGCAGGGTGCGCAGGAAATCATCCGCAAGCTGTTCGACCTGACGCCGGCCGAGACGTCGCTCGCGCTGCTGCTGACGAACGGGCTGACGCTCGAGGAGGCCGCGGAGGAATCGGGGATCAGCAAGAACACCGCGCGCACGCACCTGCGCGCGATCTTCTCGAAGACGGGCGTCACGCGCCAGGCGACGCTCGTGCGGATTCTGCTCGGGAGCGTCGTGCCGCTCGGGTAAGCGACACCGACGCCGATTCATCGGAACCGGCCGCATTCGTCCGGCGATACATCGGCAACGATCGACGCGTCACGCGCCACGTGCCACGCCTTGGCGACGACATCATGCGAAAGCGGCTCGCATTCGCGCGAGCCGCTCCTTCATTCAGCGCAGCCGCTCGCGGAGACCGGATGCCCGACGCCGGCGCTGCCGGGCACGTTCACGACCCGCGCGTGGAACGACCCGCCCACGACGCCAGCGCCGGCCACTGCGCGCAGCCGCGCCGGATGAAACCGGCGCCCGTGCGGATCACGAGCGCGCCGATCGCGAGCGCGGCCAGATCGTCGAGACGGCCGAAGCCGACCCGTGCCGCGCCCATCGCGAGCGCCGCCAGCAGTGACGCCAGCGCATCGGTCCGGACATGCCAGCCGCTCGCCTCGAGCAGCGCGGAGCCCGTCTCGCGTGCCTTGCGCAGCATCCAGTGCGACAGCGCGGCCTTGCCGGCGAGCGTGACGGCAACGAGCGCGAGCGTCGTCATGCCCGGCTGTACGACGGGCGGCGCAGCGAACCGGTTCGTCGCGTGCCAGATCATCTGCGCGCCGGTCGCCACGAGCAATGCGCCGAGGCTCGCGAGCGCAAGCGGCTCGCAGGTCGGGCGCCGTTCCGGCGGCAGGCGCGCGTCGAGCCGGCATGCAACGAGGATCAGCGCATCGGCTGCGAGATCGATCGCCGCGTGCGCGACGTCCGCGAGCAACCCCGACGAATGCGCGGACCATGCCGCGACCGTCTCGACGACGAGCAGCAGCAGGTTGATCGCAAGGCTGGCGGCGAGGGCACGGGACGTGGCCGCATAAACGTGGGGCGTGGCGCGCGACGTGCGCTGCATGGCGGATTCGTCTGTCGAAAGCGTGGGTCAGACCCGAACGCTACCGGGCGACGGTGGCAGATCGGTGACAACGCCGGATGCGGCGCGGCCGGTCAGCGCTGCACGTCCGCCGACGGCAGCAGCGCGGCGAAGCGATCCGCGAGCGTCGGGCGCGACCGCGCGGGCCAGATCGCGCTGAGTTCGAACAGCGGCAGCGCGCCGCCATCGCGGATGGTGCTGTAGGCGACGCCTTCGAACGCGAACGTATGAATCGAACGCGGCAGCAGCGACACGCCGCACCCGGCGGCGACGCACGAGATCACGGTCAGCGTGCGGTTCACGTCGAGCACGATGTCGACCGGGTGTCCGGCCTGCCGGAAGGCGCTCAGGATGCCCGCGCGGATCAGCGGCAGCTGGTCGTGCGGAAACCAGACGAGCCCGGTGCCGGCGAGATCCTGCAGCGTGACCGTGCCGTCGGGCTGGCGCCGGAAATCCTTCGGCAGCACGGCGACGAGCGGATCGCGCCGGATCAGCTGCTCGCGCATCCGGCCGTTGACCGCGACCGGCGTATGCAGCAGGCCGATGTCGATCTCGCCGCGCTCGAGCGCGATCGCCTGCTCCGCATTGCTCATCTCGCGCATCACGAGTTCGACGTCGGGCGTGTTTTCGCGCAACGCGCGGATCGCGCGCGGCAGCGTGTCGAACAGCGCGGCGCTGACGAACCCGATCGTCAGGCGCCCGGCGCGCTGCGCGCCGATCTCGCCGGCCCGGTGTGCGGCCGCGTCGAGGCGCGCGAGGCTCAGGCGCAGGTCGTCGACCATCGCGAGGCCGGCCGCCGTCAGTGTGGCCCCGCGCCGCGAGCGGTCGAACAGCCGGACACCCAGCTCCTTCTCCATCCGGTTCAGTGCCTGGCTGAGCGCCGGCTGCGCAATGCCGAGCTCGCTGGCCGCGCGCGTGAAGCTGCCCGTATCGACGATCGCGAGGAAGTAGCGAACGTGCCTGATTTCCATAAGCTCACGTTATGAATAATTATTCAAAACATGGTAGCGAATTATCCCCGCGCTTCATAGGATGCTCATCGGGCCACACCATCCGGCGCACGACACCGGCATGACCACACGAGGAGACCTGCATTGAACTGGACCCGTGAGCTATCGACGACCGAACGGCGCACGTTGCGCGGCTGCTTTGCCGGCTGGGCACTCGACGGGCTCGACACGCAGATGTTCAGTCTCGTGATCCCCGCGCTGCTGACGACCTGGGGCATCGGCAAGGGGCAGGCCGGCCTGATCGGCGGCGCGACGCTCGTGGCGGGCGCGCTCGGCGGGCTGCTGGCCGGCATGATCGCCGACCGCTACGGGCGCGTGCGCGCGCTGCAGATCACCGTGTGCTGGTTCTCGCTGTTCACGTTCCTGAGCGCGTTCGCGCAGAACTTCGAGCAGTTGCTGGTGCTGAAGGCGTTGCAGGGGCTCGGGTTCGGCGGCGAATGGACGGCCGGCGCGGTGCTACTCGCCGAAACGGTCGGCGCGCGCCATCGCGGCAAGGCGATGGGCATCGTGCAGAGTGCCTGGGGCTTCGGCTGGGGCGGCGCGGTGCTGCTGTACATGCTGGTGTTCGCCTGGCTGCCGGCCGAATGGGCCTGGCGCGTGCTGTTCGCGATCGGCGCGCTGCCCGCGCTGCTGGTGCTGTATATCCGCCGCGCGATTCCGGAGCCGCCGCGCGCGACGCCGGTCGACGCGACCGCGCAGGCAACGGCGGGCGCCGGCGAAGGGCCGACGGTCGGCATCTTCGACCGCTCCGTGGTGCGCGCAACCGTCGTCGGCGGGCTGATCGGCGTCGGCGCGCACGGCGGCTATCACGCGATCACGATCTGGCTGCCGACCTACCTGAAGACCGAACGGCACCTGTCGGTGCTCGGCACCGGCGCGTATCTCGCGGTCGTGATCGTCGCGTTCATCTGCGGCTGCTTCGTCAGCGCGTACCTGCAGGACCGGATCGGCCGCCGCCGCAACGTGATGCTGTTCGCCGCGTGCTGCGCGGTGATGGTGAACCTGTACGTGTTCCTGCCGCTGAACGACGTCGCGATGCTGCTGCTCGGTTTCCCGCTCGGCCTGTTCTCGGCCGGCATCCCGGCGACGCTCGGCACGCTCTTCAACGAGCTTTACCCGCGCAACGTGCGCGGCCGCGGCGTCGGCTTCTGCTACAACTTCGGCCGCATCGCGTCGGCCGGCTTCCCGGTGCTGGTCGGGCGGATGGGCGAGTCGCTGCCGCTCGGCACGGCACTCGGCATCGACGCGGGCATCGCATACGGGCTGGTCGTGATCGCGGTGTGGTTCCTGCCCGAAACGCGCAACCGGCGGCTGTCCGGCGCGGCGCCCGGCGGCGACGCGGATGCCGCCGGCCAGCCGCGCGCCGAGGCGTCGTTGTAGGTTTCACCGCTTCCCGCCATCGAATCGCCCGGCGCAGCGGCCGGGCGCCCCTTGCAGACTTGTCATGGATTGCCTCGTGAATCACCTCGTCGAACAGGTTCCGGCCGCGTCGTCAGTGGACGCGTGGTACGCCGGAGATCCCGCCGTCGCCGCCGTCGATGCGCATGCGCACGTGTTCGCGCGCGGCCTGCCGCGCGCGCCCGTGATCCGGCATGCGCCCGACTACGATGCGCCGCTCGACGCGTACGTCGCGCACCTCGCCGCGCACGGCATCACGCATGCGGTGCTGGTGCAGCCGAGCTTCCTCGGCACCGACAACACGTATTTCGTCGACGTGCTGCGCCGTTACCCGCGCCGCTTCCGCGGCGTCGCGGTGGTCGATCCGGCGATTTCGGACAACGATCTCGACGCGCTCGACCGGGCGGGCGTGGTCGGGATGCGGCTGAACCTCGTCGGGTTGCCGATCCCGGATTTCGGCGCACCCGCCTGGCGTGCGCTGCTTGCCCGCATCAACGCGCTCGGCTGGCACGTCGAGATCCATCGCGGCATCGAGGATCTGCATGCGATCACCGCGCCGCTGCTCGCGCAGTGCTGCACGCTGGTGATCGACCATTTCGGCCGCCCGTCGCCCGCGCTCGCCGAGCGCGCGCCCAGCTTCCGCCGCCTGCTGCTGCTCGCGGATACCGGCCGCGTCTGGGTCAAGCTGTCGGCCGCGTATCGCAACAGCGCGGCCGGCGACGGCGCGATCGACGCGTTCGGCGCAGCGCGCGCGCTGCGTACCGCGTTCACCGCCGAGCGGCTGGTGTGGGGCAGCGACTGGCCGCACACGCAGCACCGCGAGCGCGTCGATTTCGACGCCGCGCATGCGGCGCTCGAGCGCTGGCTGCCCGACCCCGGCGAGCGCATGCGCGTGCTGCGCGATACGCCGCGAACCCTGTTTCGTTTCGACCAATGAGGCCTTGCATGTCCGATCAAACTGCACTTCGTCGCGCCGGTTTCCGGCGCAGTATCGCCGCCCGCCAGGGGCTGCTCGTCGCCGGCACGTTCAACGCGCTCAGCGCCCGGGTCGCGGCCGATCTCGGCTTCGGCGCGCTGTACCTGACCGGCGCCGGCGTCACCAACATGTCGCTCGGCTTGCCCGATCTCGGCTTCGTCGGCCTCGGCGAACTGGCCGAGCACACCGCGCGCGTGCGCGATGCGGTGGAGCTGCCGCTGATGGTCGATGCCGATACCGGTTTCGGCAATGCGCTGAACGTGCTGCACACCGTGCGCACGCTCGAGCGCAGCGGCGCCGACGCGATCCAGCTCGAGGATCAGGTGCTGCCGAAGAAATGCGGCCATTTCGCGGGCAAGGAAGTGATTCCGGCCGGCGAGATGGTCGGCAAGCTGAAGGCGGCCGTCGACGCGCGCGTGGATCCGAACCTGCTGATCGTCGCGCGTACCGATGCGGCCGCCGTCCATGGCATCGACGACGCGATCGAGCGCGCGCACCGCTATGCGGAAGCCGGCGCGGACGTGCTGTTCATCGAGGCGATGGACACGCCGGAGGACGTCGAGCGGCTGCCCGCGCTGTTCGACACGCCGCAGCTCATCAACATCGTGATCGGCGGCAAGACGCCGACGCGCTCGCGCGACGACCTGGCGCGCCTCGGTTACGGCGTCGTGCTGTACGCGAATGCGGCGCTGCAGGGGGCCGTGCACGGGATGCAGGCCGCGCTGACCGAATTGCGCGACACGGGCCGGCTCGACGAAAACCCCGCGCTCGTCGCGCCGTTCGCCGAACGGCAGCGGCTCGTCGACAAGGCGCGCTTCGACGCGCTCGACGCCCGCTACGGTGCCGATCGCGCCTAAGCCGCCGGCACGGGCGGGGCCGGCAACCCCGGCGGCGGCCCGGCACATACGAACAAGAACAGGAGACAAGCGTGGCAATTTCCCCCACCGGGGCGGCCGGCGAGCGGCCGCGCATCGGCTCGATCGTCGGCGGGCTCGCCGGCAACCTGATCGAGTGGTACGACTTTCTCGCGTACAGCATCTTCTCGATCTACTTCGCGCCGGCATTCTTTCCGGCCGACCGGCCGACCGTGCAACTGATGAACACGGCGGCCATCGCGGCCGTCGGGTACATCGCGCGGCCGGCAGGGAGCTGGCTCGTCGGCGTCTGCGCGGACCGGCGCGGACGCAAGGCCGCGCTGACGAAGTCGGTGCTCGCGATGTGCGCGGGATCGATGCTGATCGCCGTCACGCCCGGGTACGCGACGATCGGCGTGCTCGCGCCGGCGCTGCTGGTCGCCGCGCGGCTGCTGCAGGGGCTCAGCATGGGCGGCGAATACGGCACCAGTGCGACCTACCTGAGCGAGATCGCGCCGCCGAACCGGCGCGGCTTCTACGTCGGCTTCCTGCAGGTGAGCGTGGTCGCCGGCCAGCTCGTCGCGCTCGGCCTGATGCTCGCGATGCAGCGCATCTTCGCCGGCACGCACGACCTCGAGCGCTGGGGCTGGCGGATTCCGTTCTTCGTCGGCGGCTTGCTCGCGCTGTTCGCGCTCTACATGCGCCGCAACGTCGTGGAGAGCGATGCGTTCATCGCCAGCCGGGCGCGCGCGGCGAAGACGCGCATGACGGCCGATCTCGCAGCCCACTGGCGCGAACTGCTGCTCGCGATCGGCATCACGGTCGGCGGCACCGTGGCGTTCTACACGTACACGGTCTACATGCAGAAATACCTCGTCAACTCGGTCGGGCTGCACAAGGAGACGGCGACCTGGATCTGCACCGCCGCGCTGCTGCTGTACATGCCGCTGCAGCCGCTGTTCGGCCTCGTGTCGGACCGCGTCGGCCGCCGGCCGGTGCTGCTGTGGTTCGGGATCGGCGGCACGCTGCTGTCCGTGCCGATCTTCACGACGCTCGGGCATGTTCACGAACCGCTCGCCGCGTTCGCGCTGGTATTCGCGGGGCTGGTCGTGCTGAGCGGCTTCACGTCGGTGCACATGCTGGTGAAGGCCGAGCTGTTCCCGCCGCAGATCCGCGCGCTGGCGGTCGGGCTGCCTTACGCGCTGACGACGGCGATCCTCGGCGGCACGACCGAATTCGTCGCGCTGCGGCTGAAGGCGAGCGGCAACGAGACGATGTTCTTCTGGTACGTCGCCGCGTGCGCGGCGATTTCGCTGCTCGTGTACTGGCGGATGCCGGAGACGCATCCGGCGAAGCGCGGACGCCCATCCCCGGCGGCAGTCGCCGCGTCGGCGTCGCGCTGATCCGGCGTCGGCGTCGCGCACGATCCGGCATCGGCGCGTCGGTGACGAATCCGTCGATACGTGCACGGCGTCGCCCGGTTCACCCGCGACGTCGAAACAGCGGCAGCCGCTATGGCGCAACGCGGGCTCCTCGTTCTTCTGTTTTCGTCACGGATGTGCCGGGTGGATGCCGAAGACGCGGCAAGGCAGGGCACCGGCGGTCAATCCCGCAACGTTGACGGTTTTCCGAGGCGGTTGCTGGGGCGTTTCCGCCGGGCGGGGGATGGACGCCCCAAGGCCATCAATAGCGGTGCTGCCCCTTCACCAGCAGTCCGTCGGGTCTCCACCGTCCGGCGTCGAGCGTGCCCAGCAGCATCGTGCGCGCGGGCGGCCCCTCCGGGTCGTTGTAATGAACGATGCGTTGCTGGATGCCCGTGATGACGATCACGTGACCGATTTCAGGCTGGTCCGGCCGATCCAGGAAGTGCCCCGCAGCCCAGATCGGGCCATAGTCCGTCAGAACCGACGCGAGCCACTCGGGCGTAATGGCCGTCGGCTGATTGAGCGCCACGAGCCCTTCGGCCGCGCACAAGTCGGGGATCCGCGACGGGGGAAGCCCCTGATCCGCCCGCCATAACTCCGGCATGCCCAGGCGCGGCCCGGGGCGGTGGAAGTAGGAAACCATGCATGCCGCCGCATACCAGCACGCGTTCTTCAGTGCCCTGGATCCTGACTTGGTCTTCTTTACGCCGCTCTGATCGACCAACGGCACGTTCAATCTGACGTCCACCATTTCGGATCTCCCGGCAGGAGTGATCCCTAAGCGTATGAAGAATCGGGTGCGACGACAACTTTCATGACGGGTGGTTGTATCGGCGCAGCCGGCATGCGCCGATGCAGGAGGAGGGGCAAACGGACGTCTGCCATTTCACACGCCGCGTCGATACGCATCGATCTCGACATTATAGAAATAATGTCAAATTACAGGATGTAATGAATTGGATTTTTAACGGTTTACGTTATATTATTTACGAAATTTCCACCGAAATCCGCCATGTCCGATCTCGCCGCCGACGAATCCCGCCTGACCGCCGAAATCGAGCGCCTCAAGGCCGACTTTCCGAAAACCCGCGAGCTGTATCGCGAAGCCTGCGCGCTGCTGTTCTTCCGCTTCGGCATCACGCCCACCGCGAACCGGCTGTACCAGCTCGTCCGCAAGGGGAGCATGAGCACACCGACAGCCGTCCTCGGCGAGTTCTGGGCCGAGTTGCGGGAAAAGAGCCGCGTCCGCATCGAGCATCCCGACCTGCCGGCCGATCTGCAGGCCGCCGCCGGCGAACTGGTCGCGGCGCTCTGGAATCGGTCGAGCGCCGACGCGGCCACCGCCCTCGACGCATTGCGCGCGGAAGTCGAAGCCGAGCGGACGACGGCGAAGGCAGAAGTCGCTGCGCTGCAGGCTGAGCTGGCCCGTACCGAAACCGCGCTGGAGCAACGCACGGCCGCGCTGCTGGCCGCGCAGGTGCGCATTCAGGAACTGGAGCAGGCGAGGGCCGCCGACGAAGCATCGCGGCAAGCGCTGCAAGCGGACATCGAGCGCCTGACGGCCGACAACGCGGAGGGCGACCGCGCACTCGCGCAGGCCCGCGCGGATTTCACCACCCAGCTCGACCGGCTGCGCGACGATGCCGGGCGAGCCGAGGAACGCTTGCGTGCGTCGGAGAAGCGGGCGCTCCAGGAGATCGATCGAGAGCGGCTCGCCGCCGCGCGACTGCAAAAGGAGCTCGATGCGATGACATCGCGCGCGGAGCAGCGCGATGCGCAGCAGCGGAAAGATGTTGCCGCGCTGCAGGCACAACTGGGCGACGCGCTGCATCGATGCGGCGTGCTTCAGGGGCAGCTCGACGCTGCGCAGGCGACCGATGCGGCGCGCGGCAAGGAACTCGATGCACTGCGGCGCGAGATGACGGTGCTCGTGCGCCGCGCGCCGCTGCGCGGTGCCAAGGCGGCACCGGCTGCGCAACGGGATGAGCGAAGGGCGCGCACGAGGAAGCGTGCTGACGAAGTGCCGCGCTGACGGCGCGGCCGCGAGCGTGCATCAGCCGATGGCGGCGCACGCCCTAATCCCGCAACAAGCAGGCAAGAGCCGAATCCCACCAGCGCGATCGCTCGCCCGCCCACCGCAACAGCTCAACTCGACACATACCGCGACGGCAGCGCCGGCGCATCTGCCGGAATCGTGACGAGCGACGTGTTCAACCAGCCCTGCGGCGTACCGTTCGACTGCGCATAGGCGCCGACGTACGGCATCATCCGCGTCGTCTGATAGACCTGCGGCGTCCACCCGGCGGGCGCGAGGAAGATCGACGTCGCGCGCTTTTCGCTATACGCGGACGCGCCGTACGTCGAGATGTTCCACAGCGTCTGCTGATACGTCGCATAGTCGGCGTTGTGCCGCGAACCGCCGGCCTGCCAGCCTTCCAGCTGGATGAACGTGTTGTACGTGCCGGCGCCCGCGAGCAGGTTGTTCACCGTGCGCCCATAAAGGAACGACAGGATCAGCCCGCAGTTCGCCGGCGCGAAATCGCTGCCGACGCTCAGGTAATAACGACCCGTCGTGTTCAGGACCGACGCGTAGTGCGAGTTGCCGATATCCGTCGACGTCGTCAGCCCGCTCGCACCCATGAAGCTGTCGAACGCCTGCATCGTGACGCCTGCCGGCAGGTCGCTCGTCGCGCTGATCGCGACGATGTGCGAACCGGCCGCGAGCAGCGTCAGGAACGCAGAGAGCGTACCGGCGATCCAGTTGCCCTGCGCATCGACGAACGGAAACGCGCGATAGCCCGTCAGCGCGAACACCGCCGGATCGGTTCCGGCCTGCCACGCGATCTGCGGCACCCACATCGTCAGCGGGCCGGCATTCGATGCGCCGGATACATACCGCTTCAACGCATCGATCAGCTGCGCATCGGCAGCGGGCAGCACGCCATACGCCGAGCCGTTCTGCCAGCGCTGCACCCATTGCGCGACGAAGCCCGCGAGCTGGCCGCCGGTAAAGTCGGCGGGCGGCACGTAGCCGAGCGAGCCCGTGCTTTGGTACGCAGACTGGATCGCCGCGGCGGTGCGCACGTTGCTGCCGAACATGCTGTTCGCGAAATCCTGGCAGTTGTTGCCCGGCGGCGTCGCCAGTTGCGCGAGCGGGGCAACCCACGCACCGTTCGCGGTGGCGACGCCGCGATACAGCGTGAGATTCGCGACCGAGTCGTGACCGGGAAACGTCGCGGCGTCGGCGCCCGACACGTAACCTGCCGACGGCGTGACGCTGACGGTGGTCGGCTGCGACCCGAACGGATGCGTGTACGAGATCGCAAACGACGCGTCGCCGCCGGCAAGGCCGAACGATCCCGTGCAATCGCCCCAGCTGTTCGACGCGCCGACAGCCGTCGATTGCCCGGTCGCAATCGTCGATTGCGACGCCTGCGGCAGCGAGCCGCTCTGGCTCGCCGCATTGCCGTATGCGAGCGTCGTCGACGGAATCGCATTGACCACGTTGATCGTAATCGAGCGGTCGGCGATGCCGTAGCTGCGCGTGGAGGTATTCGCGGCGGCGGCGGCGAACGACGACGCGGCAGTCGGGCTGCCGTCACCGCCGCAGCCCGCCAGGGTGCCGACGAGCGGCGACAGGGTCAGCGCGGCGCCGCGCTGGATGAAGCGCCGGCGGTTCGGCGCGGACGGGCGTTCGGGTTTCGAAGCGGTCATGGGCGTTCCTGGTCACTGGTTTGGGGAGGCTACATCGACGATCCGGCGCATTGCACACGTGTGCAATGCCGGTGGAAAGTGCGCAGCCAGCCGGCGCATGCGCCGCGCGTATTTATGCGGGAGACCGATGAAACGCCTGCGACGAAACCGAGTCGTGCGTGTGACGCCGCACGCGCGGCAACGCGGGCGGGAACGAGGAAAGCCGCCGCAACGTTTGGGTGCCCGCCGGGGATCGGGTAAAGTGCCGCTCAACATGCCGGGCCGATGCCGCTAGACGACCGGTCTAATCGTTGCTAACATACGCCACCATGAATGCATCTTCGGGCGCCGAAGTCCGCCAGCACATCCTGAATATCGCCAAGCCGATCATGCTCCACAAGGGGTTTTCGGCGGTTGGCCTGAACGAGATTCTCGCTGCGGCGGGCATCCCGAAGGGCTCGTTCTACCATTACTTCGGCTCGAAAGAGGCATTCGGCGAAGCGCTGCTCGAAGCGTATTTCGACAGCTATCACGCGCATCTCGACAACCTGCTCAAGCATCAGGCCGGCACCGGCGCCGAGCGCCTGATGACGTACTGGCGCAACTGGCTGCACACGCAATGCGCGGACGATCCGCAAGGCAAGTGCCTCGCGGTGAAGCTCGGCGCGGAAGTGTCGGATCTGTCGGAAGCGATGCGCGCGGTGCTGCGGCAGGGCACGAGCCAGATCATCGAGCGGCTCGCGGGCGGCATCGAGGCCGGGCTGGCCGACGGCTCGCTGAGCGGGATCGCCGATCCGTCGCACACGGCCGCGATCCTCTACGAGATGTGGCTGGGTGCGACGCTGCTGGAAAAGATTCACCGCGACCGCAAGCCGCTCGAAAGGGCGATGGTCGAAACGCGGCGCATGCTGAACCTGCCGCCGGCCGAGCATGGCGGAGCACAGTCGTAACCCGGGCGCGCATCGGCGCGCCTTGTTTTTGCCCTGAATCTAGACGACTGGTCTACTCAAACACGCATGACGAACGTGCCACGCCGCGTTACGCTGTTCCCGATTGTTTCAAGCGCCCGCACGCAGCCGCGACGGCCCGATCGCCGACGTTGCCGCATGCGGGCATCTCCGCTGGTCCACCCCTGATCCAATCGTGCCCACGAAGCACGCACATTTCTGTTGACGGAGACTCCCATGCCGCAAAGCAAGACCGCAAACCGCCAGATCGTCCTGAATTCGCGCCCGGTCGGCGCGCCGACACCGGGCAACTTCCGCACCGAATCCGGTGCCGTGCCGACGCCCGGTGCCGGCCAGGTGCTGCTGCGCACGGTCTGGTTGTCGCTCGACCCGTACATGCGCGGCCGGATGAGCGATGCGCCGTCCTATGCGCCGCCGGCCCAACTCGGCCAGCCGATGGTCGGCGGCACCGTTAGCCAGGTCGTCTCGTCGAACCTGCCCGCGTTCCGCGAAGGTGACCTCGTGGTCGCGGGCGCCGGATGGCAGGACTATGCGCTGTCCGACGGCCGCGACCTGATTCCGCTCGGCCGCGACGTCGCGCATCCGTCGTATGCACTCGGCGTGCTCGGCATGCCGGGCTTCACCGCCTATACGGGGCTGCTGAAAATCGGCGAGCCGAAGGCCGGCGAAACCGTCGTCGTCGCGGCGGCGAGCGGCGCGGTCGGCGCGGTGGTCGGCCAGATCGCCAAGCTGAAGGGCTGCCGCGTGATCGGTGTCGCGGGCGGCGCCGACAAGTGCGCATACGTGACCGATACGCTCGGTTTCGACGCGTGCGTCGATCACCGCGACCCGGCATTCGCCGCGAAGCTGAAGGACGCATGCCCGAACGGCATCGACGTCTATTTCGAGAACGTCGGCGGGGCCGTGTTCGACGCGGTGTGGCCGCTGCTCAACGATCACGCGCGCGTGCCGGTGTGCGGGATCATCGCGCACTACAACGACGCGGCATACGACGACACCGCGGTGTCGACCGGCCGTGATCGCGTGCCGGCACTGATGGGCACGATCCTGCGCAAGCGCATCCGGGCGCAGGGTTTCATCATCCTCGACCACTATGCGACCGGTTATGCACCGTTCCTGAAGGAGATGAGCGAATGGGTCGCGCAGGGCAAGGTGAAGGCGCTCGAGGACGTCGTCCCCGACCTGGCCGACGCGCCGGAAGCGCTGATCGGCTTGCTGGCCGGCAAGAACTTCGGCAAGGTCGTCGTGCGCGTGGGTCCGGACGAACTGGCCTGATACCGCGGCACGGCAAACCATGACGGTTGCACGCTGGCGTCGCGCGACGCCGGCTTGTGGCATGCTCGATTTCGATTCAAAAGGAGTGACAAGATGGCGCTTCACGTGATTGCTTCCCTGTACCTGAAACCCGAACATGCGGAGGCCGCCGAAGCCGAACTGCGCAGCATGGTCGCGAAGACGCGCACCGAGCCCGGCAACCGGCGCTACGACCTGTTCCGCGAGCAGGACGGTTCGCCCAACCTGCACCTGTACGAGATCTACGACGACCAGGCTGCGTTCGATGCACACCTCGCGAGCCCGTATTTCGGCGAATTCCGCGTGAAATCGGCCGACTGGTTCGCGGCGCCGCCGGTCATCAAGGTGCTGTCCGGCATCGACGTGGCCGAGTAACAACGCAGCACCCACGCCGCGGCCCGCCCCGACCCGGGCCGCGCGGCAGCCGTCTCGCCCGGCAACGGCGAAGACAGCGACGAAATCGAAAACCCCGCGCGGCGCGCGATGCGCGTCGTTTCCCCAATACACCGGCCCGGAGGCTGAATGGTCACCCTCAACATCAACGGCGAAACCCGCACGGTCGACGCCCCCGACGACATGCCCTTGCTCTGGGTGCTGCGCGACGTCGTCGGCCTCACCGGCACGAAATTCGGCTGCGGGATCGCGCAATGCGGCGCGTGCACCGTGCATCTCGACGGCGTCGCCGCGCGCTCGTGCGTGCTGCCGGTCGCGGCCGTCGCGGGCCGCAAGATCACGACGATCGAAGCCGTCGGCGCGACGCCGGCCGGCCACAAGGTCCAGCAGGCGTGGCGCGAGCTCGACGTCGTCCAGTGCGGCTATTGCCAGTCGGGGCAGGTGATGGCCGCCACCGCGCTGATCGCATCGAACCCGAACCCGAGCGACGCCGACATCGACGCGGCAATGGCCGGCAACATCTGCCGCTGCGGCACGTACAACCGGATTCGCGCGGCCGTGAAGCAAGCCGCGAAGGAGGCGTGACATGTCCCGAGGACTGATCGAAGCAGGCAAGGTCGCTGGACAAGCCGCCGGCGCGGGCGTATCGCGCCGTTCGTTCCTCAAGCTCGGCATGTCGCTGGGCGCGGCGGCGGGCGGTGGCCTGCTGCTCGGCTTCAGCCTGCCGGCGGCAGGCGACGATGCACGCCGTTCGGTGATCGGTGGCGACGGCGATGAAACCGCGCGCGCAGGCGTGTTCGCACCGAACGCGTTCGTGCAGATCGACCGCGCCGGCAAGGTCACGCTGGTGATGCCGAAAGTCGAGATGGGGCAGGGCGTCTACACGGCGCTGCCGATGCTGATCGCCGAGGAACTCGAAGTGCCGCTGTCGAGCGTGACGCTCGACCATGCGCCGCCGAACGAGAAGCTCTTTCTCGATCCGCTGCTCGGCGGCCAGCTCACCGGCGGCTCGACGTCGATACGCTACGCATGGGAGCCGCTGCGCCGCGCGGGCGCGACCGCGCGCACGCTGCTGGTCGCGGCCGCCGCGAAGCAATGGAACGTCGATCCGGCATCCTGCCGTGCGGTGAACGGCGAAGTGCAGCATCCGCCGAGCGGCCGGCGCACGTCGTACGGCCAACTCGCCGACGCCGCGGCGAAGCTGCCGGTGCCGAAGGACGTCGCGCTGAAGAAGCCGGCGGATTTCAAGCTGATCGGCACGCCCGCGAAGCGGCTCGATTCGCCGGAGAAGGTCGACGGCACCGCGCAGTTCGGGCTCGACGTGCGGCTGCCCGGCATGCTGTACGCGGTGATCGTGAACAGCCCGGTGTTCGGCGGCACGGTCGCGAGCATCGACGATACCGCCGCGAAGAAGATCCCGGGCGTGCGCCAGGTCGCGCGCGCGGACAACGCGGTCGCGGTCGTCGGCGATCACACCTGGGCCGCGAAGCGCGGCGCATCGGCGCTGGTCGTGAAGTGGAACGAAGGCGCCGGCGCGAAGGTATCGACGAAGGACATCGTCGCCGATCTCGCGCAGGCCGCGGCGAACGGCAAGGGTGCCGTCGCCCGCAAGGACGGCGACGTCGGCAAGGGTTTCGCGGATGCGAAGACGCGCGTCGACGCCGTGTACGAGCAGCCGCTCCTCGCACACGCGACGATGGAGCCCGTGAACTGCACGGTGCACGTGCGCGCCGACGGCTGCGAGATCTGGGTCGGCACCCAGGTGCCGACGCGGGCGGTCGACACCGTGCAGCAGCTCACGAGCTTTCCGCCGGAGAAGATCGTCGTGCACAACCACCTGCTCGGCGGCGGCTTCGGCCGGCGCCTAGAGACGGACATGATCGGCCAGGCAGTCAAGATCGCGAAGCAGGTCAACGCGCCGGTGAAGGTGATCTGGACGCGCGAGGAAGACATCCAGCACGACATGTACCGCCCGTACTACTACGACCGGATCTCGGCGGGCCTCGACGCGAACGGCAAGCCGATCGCGTGGCAGCACCGGATCGTCGGCTCGTCGATCCTCGCGCGCTTCGCGCCGCCCGCGTTCCAGCACGGCGTCGATCCCGACGCGGTCGAGGTGGCCACCGACCTGCCGTACGACCTGCCGAACCAGCTGATCGACTACGTGCGGCAGGAGCCGCGCCACGTACCGACCGCGTTCTGGCGCGGCGTCGGGCCGACGCGCAGCACGTTCGTCGTCGAGAGCTTCATCGACGAACTGGCCGCGCAGACCAAGACCGACCCCGTGCAATACCGCCGCGCGCTGCTCGGCAAGACGCCGCGCGCGCTCAACGTGCTCGACGTCGCGACGAAGGCGGCCGGCTGGGGCCCGTCGCTGCCGACGGGGCAAGGCCGCGGCATCTCCGTGATGCACGCGTTCGGCAGCTTCTTCTCGATCGTCATCGACGTCGCGGTGGACAACGGCGAGGTGCAGGTCAAGCGCGTCGTGTGCGCGGTCGATTGCGGCATGTCCGTCAACCCGAACACGATCGAGGCACAAGTGCAGGGCGGCATCATTTTCGGGATCACGGGCGCGCTGTACGGCGAGATCACGATCGAGGACGGCCGTGTCGTGCAGAGCAATTTCACCGATTACCGGATGCTGCGGATCAACGAGACACCGCCGATCGAGGTGCATCTGGTGAAAAGCGGTGAAGCGCCGGGCGGGATCGGCGAACCGGGCACGGCCGCGACGGCCGCGGCATTGTCGAACGCGATCTTCGCGGCGACCGGCAAGCGGCTGCGCAAGCTGCCGGTCGGCGACCAGCTGAAGACGGCTTGAGGGGAGGCGACGATCATGCGAAACCTCACCCTGAATACGTTCCGTGCATCGCTGCTCGCGCTGTCCGCCATGCTGGCCGGCCCGGCCGCGCAGGCCGCGCAGACGGCACCGGCCGACAGCGCGCTCGTCGCGCGCGGCGCATACCTCGCGAAAGCGGGCGACTGCGTCGCGTGCCACACCGCGCCGCGCGGCACGCCGTTCGCCGGCGGCCTCAAGATGGTCACGCCGATGGGCGCGATCTACACGACCAACATCACGCCCGATCCGGAAACGGGCATCGGCGGCTATACGGAAGCCGAGTTCGCCGGCGCGCTGCGCAAGGGCGTCGCGAAGGACGGTCACAACCTGTATCCGGCGATGCCGTATCCGTCGTACGCGAAGCTGAAGGACGAGGACGTCAAGGCGCTGTACGCGTACTTCATGCACGGCGTCGAACCGGTGAAGCAGGCGAACCGGCCGTCCGACATCCCGTGGCCGCTCAACATGCGCTGGCCGCTCGCGTTGTGGAACATGGTGTTCCTCGACACGACGCCTTACGCCGACAAGCCGGCCAAGGACGCGATGTGGAACCGCGGCGCGTACCTCGTGCAGGGGCTCGGGCACTGCGGATCGTGCCACACGCCGCGCGGCGTCGGCTTCCAGGAGAAGGCGCTCGACGAAGGCGGCGCGGCGTACCTGTCGGGTGCGCCGATCGACAACTGGTTCGCATCGAACCTGACCGGCGAGCCCAACACGGGGCTCGGCCGCTGGAACGAGGCCGAGGTCGCGCAGTTCCTGAAGACCGGCGCGAACCGCCATGCGACCGCGTTCGGTTCGATGGTGAGCGTGATCAACCACAGCACGCAGGCCCTCACGGACGACGATCTGGCGGCAATCTCCCGTTACCTGAAATCGCTGCCGGCGGCAGGCGGCACGGGGGCGCCGCCGTACCGCTACGATCCGAAGGCGACGCAGGTCGCGCTGGGCCGGCCGGCAGCCGATCCGGGCGCGAAGGTGTATAACGCTTACTGCCTGCATTGCCACGGCGCGGACGGGCGCGGCTACGCGCCGCTGCTCGCGCCGCTCGCCGGCAATCCGAACGTGCTCGAAGGCGATGCCGCGTCGCTGATCAACGTGACGCTGAACGGCAGCGAGACGCTCGTGATCGATGGCGTGCCGTCCGCTTATCCGATGCCGGCGTTCTCGAACCAGTTGAACGACCAGCAGATCGCCGACGTGCTGACCTTCATGCGCGCCGGCTGGAACAACGGCGCGCCGGCCGTGCAGGCGGCGGACGTCGCGAAACTCCGCAAGGCGACGGCGGCCGCGCACTGAGCGCGACTCCATGCGGAACGATGGCGGGCCGGCGTGCCTGCCGTCGATGCCGCCGGGTGCGTGCCAGCCCCGGCGGCCTGGCTTTTTCTGTCAACCGGCGCGCGGCCGCTCGCGGCAGCGCGCGTTTATCGACGCAATGTAGGGGTGTCTGGATGGCTAACGTGACTTATACGGATACGCAACTGCTGATCGACGGCGAGTGGGTCGACGCCGCGAGCGGCAAGACGATCGACGTCGTGAACCCGGCGACCGGCAAGCCGATCGGCAAGGTGGCCCACGCGGGCATCGCCGATCTCGACCGTGCGCTCGCCGCCGCGCAACGCGGCTTCGAGGCGTGGCGCAAGGTGCCCGCGCACGAGCGCGCGGCGACGATGCGCAAGGCGGCCACGCTGGTGCGCGAACGTGCCGACGCGATCGCGCAGCTGATGACGCAGGAACAGGGCAAGCCGCTCACCGAAGCACGCGTCGAAGTGCTGTCGGCGGCGGACATCATCGAATGGTTCGCGGACGAAGGCCGCCGCGTGTACGGCCGGATCGTGCCGCCGCGCAACCTCGGCGCGCAGCAGACCGTCGTGAAGGAGCCGGTCGGCCCGGTCGCCGCGTTCACGCCGTGGAATTTCCCGGTCAACCAGGTCGTGCGCAAGCTGAGCGCCGCGCTGGCAACCGGCTGCTCGTTCCTCGTGAAAGCGCCGGAAGAAACCCCGGCGTCGCCGGCCGCGCTGCTGCGCGCGTTCGTCGACGCGGGCGTGCCGTCCGGCGTGATCGGCCTCGTGTACGGCGATCCGGCGGAAATCTCGTCGTACCTGATCCCGCACCCGGTGATCCGCAAGGTCACGTTCACGGGTTCGACGCCGGTCGGCAAGCAGCTCGCGTCGATGGCCGGCCTGCACATGAAGCGCGCGACGATGGAGCTCGGCGGTCATGCGCCGGTGATCGTCGCCGAGGACGCCGACGTCGCGCTCGCGGTGAAGGCCGCCGGCGGCGCGAAGTTCCGCAACGCGGGGCAGGTCTGCATTTCGCCGACGCGCTTTCTCGTGCACAACAGCATCCGCGACGAATTCACGCGCGCGCTGGTCAAGCATGCCGAAGGGCTGAAGGTCGGCAACGGCCTCGAGGAAGGCACGACGCTCGGTGCGCTCGCGAACCCGCGCCGGCTCACCGCGATGGCATCCGTCGTCGACAACGCGCGCAAGGTCGGCGCGCGCATCGAAACCGGCGGCGAGCGGATCGGCTCGGAAGGCAACTTCTTCGCGCCGACCGTGATCGCGGACGTGCCGCTCGAAGCGGACGTGTTCAACAACGAGCCGTTCGGCCCGGTCGCGGCGATCCGCGGTTTCGACAAGCTCGAAGACGCGATCGCGGAAGCGAACCGTCTGCCGTTCGGTCTCGCCGGCTACGCGTTCACGCGTTCGTTCGCGAACGTGCACCTGCTCACGCAGCGCCTCGAAGTCGGGATGCTGTGGATCAACCAGCCCGCGACGCCGTGGCCGGAAATGCCGTTCGGCGGCGTGAAGGACTCGGGCTACGGCTCGGAAGGCGGGCCGGAAGCGCTCGAACCGTACCTCGTCACGAAGTCGGTGACGGTGATGGCCGTCTGACGACCGTCTGACGGCCGACCGATCGCGTGCGCGGCGCCCCGGCGCGGCGCGCACGATCGGCGCGGGCCGGGCGGCACTCGCGTTGCGCGACGCGCAACGGCACGCCCGGTCTCCCGCCTGCTTTCCCGCCGGCCGTGCATTCGCATGGCAACCTGACGGGAATTTCAATACGCGTACCACTGCGGACGGATTGTTTCGATTCCGTCATCGGCAGCGCCACACGACAGGCCACGCGACGCCCCTCGGTGAACGAGCGCCGGCACCCGGTGCCGGCCCGAGCGGAACACGATCCGCCCGACACCGCTCAGGTCACGTCGTACGCAACCCGGCAAGTCAGGACTGCACCTCGTACCCGGAAGCCGTACTTTTTGGTATAGGTTATCCAGAACAAACCATAACGACCGGTGCGTCAACGCCGGGCCAATCTGAGAGGACACGGATGCATCCGCGGTCGGCAGCGCCGTACTACGTTGTGCTGGCGGGGACCTTGATAGCGTGCGCGCTGATGGGCCTCTGCGTGTTGCAGTTGTTTCAGAGCCGTCACGATGCGCTCGATCGCGCGCGCGAGACGTCGCGGAATCTCGCGATCGTCGCCGAGCGCGACATCGAACGCAACATCGAGCTGTACGGCCTGTCGCTCGAGGCGGTGATCCAGGGCCTCCAGCGGCCGGACGTCATGGCCGCCTCGCCGGCGCTGCGGCGCGGCATCCTGTTCGATCACGCGATGACGGCGAATTTTCTCGGCTCGATGCTCGTGCTGGATTCCGCCGGCAACATCATCCTGGATTCGGCGAACGACGTGCCGCGCCAGGGCAATTTCGGCGACCGCAAGTACTTTACGGTTCACCGCGACAATCCGGACGCCGGGCTTTACATCAGCGATCCCTTTGCATCCCGGCTGCGTGGCGGCTCGCTCAGCATTGCGCTGACGCGCCGCGTGTCGAACCCGGACGGCTCGTTCGCCGGCATTGCAATGATCGCGGTCAATCTCGAGTATTTCCACACGCTGTTCGCCGGCCTCGCGCTCGGCTCGCACGGCGCGATTTCGCTGATCGGCACGAACGGCATCATGTTCATGCGCCAGCCGTTCGACGTGCGCACCATCGGTCGCGACATCAGCAAGGCGGCAACGTTTCGCCACTTCAAGACGGCACCGGAAGGCTCGTTCATCGAGACCTCGACGATCGACAACGTGCGCCGCCTGTACTACTTCAAGACGCTGCCGCACCTGCCGCTGATCATCATGGTCGCCGAGGCGGAGCAGGACATCTACGCCGCGTGGCGGCACCGGGCCATCACGATCGGCGCGCTGGTCGCCACCTTCGGCGCGGCGTTCATCGTGCTGTCCTTCATGCTGGGCTCGCAGCTGCGGCGCAGGATGCGCGCCGAATCCGAGCTGGTCATGCTCGCGCGCACCGACGGCCTCACCGGGCTCAACAATCGCCGCTCGTTCGGGGAAGTGCTGGATCTCGAATGGCGCCGCGCGCGCCGTGCCCGATCGGTGTTTTCGCTGCTGTTCGTCGACGTCGACCGCTTCAAGGCCTACAACGACACGTATGGCCATCAGGCCGGCGACGACGCGCTGGCGGCGGTCGCACGGTGCATCGGCGACAACATCCGGCGCCCGGCGGACACCGCCGCCCGCTATGGCGGCGAGGAATTCGTCGTGATCCTGCCGGATACGCCGGCGACGGGCGCGACCGAGATCGCCGAAAGGATTCGTGCCGCCATCGACGGACTGGCGATCGAACATGCGGAAAGCGAATTCGGGCGCGTCACCGCGAGCATCGGCGTGGCAAGCTGGGCGCCCGGGCAGGAAGGGGAGGTCGAGTCGGTGATCAAGGCAGCCGACGAGGCGTTGTACGTCGCGAAGGAAACGGGGCGAAACAAGGTCGCGTCGTGTGGTGCGGCCACCTGACGCCTCCGCCGGCACCCATCGCCCGCGACCGATGGATAGCGCGCGCGCGGTTCGACGCTCAATGCCGGCCGCTGCCGCGATAGCTTTCCACTTCCGCGTCGTAAGCCGCCAGAAACGCCTTGCCGAACACCGACGCGAAATCGTCCTCGATCGCGAACACCGTGTCGCGATGGGTCGCCGCGTAGCGATCCCACATCCTCGCCTTGTACAGCACGGGCACGCGCTTCTCGTACCAGCGCGTCGCGTCGTCGCGCTCGCGCAGGCGTTGCGGTGAAAAGCGCGTCAGCAGGTCCATCAACGCCGCGCGCATGCCGGCGACCATGCCGATCTGGTGCGCGTGCAGATCCTGGAACGCGTCGCTGACCGCGCTCTGCGGCGACATGAAGCCCGGCAGCGGCAGCCCGAACATCTGCCGCAGCACGGCGCCGCCGTCGGGCAGCAGCTTCAGCGGATTGTTCTCGCGATCGAGCAGCATCGTCATGTGCGCCTTCACCTCGCGCTTCAGGATGCTGCGCGACGACAGCAGCTCGACCGTGCCGTTCGCGAACAGCGCCAGCAACTGGCCCGCGATGAACAACTGCTCGGCCGACCACTGATGCGATTCGGCGGCGGTGTCGAGCCCCGCGCCTTCGAAGAACGCGCTCAACAGTTCGTCCGGGGTCGGCGCGCGCGCAGCATGCGGCGCCGCATGCTGCGCCGGATCGTCGGCCGGCCGCGTATCGGTGCGCGCGGCGGCCGGTTGCACGCGCACGTGCTGCGTCCACTCGGGCGCGTGATCCGCCTGCGTCGCGGATGACGCATCGCGATCCGCGTTGCCGCGATCGGCTTGCGCCGCCGTGCCCGCTGTGCCGAGATCGCCCGACGACTGCGCGAACAGGTCGAGCGGATCGGTCGACAGCTGGTGCAGGTCGCGCTGCGACGGCGCGGGCGGTGCGGCCTGTTGCGCGGCGCCCGTCCGTGCGGGGCCGCCCGCCCGCGTAGCGGCGTCCGCCGCCTTGCCGCGCGGTGCGAGACGATCCTGGAGGAGCCCCCACAGCCGGTTGCCGGCGCCTTTCGTATCGATACGCGATGACGACGGTTGCGCGGGTGGCGCTGCCGCCCGGGCCTGCGCTTGCATATCGACGTGCATGCCGGTATCGGTCGTCATGTCGATGACCGGTGCGTGGCCTCCATCGCCACCGTCGTCACGTTCGGCGCGCAGCACGTACGGCCCGATGCGGATGATGTCGCCGGTGTTGAGCGCGCGCTCCTGCGCATAACCGACCGGCTCGCGGTTCACCTCGATCGTCGAGACGCTGCTCAGGTTCTTCAGCAGGCAGGCGTCGTCGCCCACCTGCAGCAGCGCCTGCAGCCGCGAAATCTGCCGCGTGTCGTCGCGCAACACGAGATGGTTGTCGCTGGCCCGGCCGATGGTGCCGCCCGGCGGATGAAACACGACGGCGTCGTAGGAGTCGTTTTCGACCGGCTCGCCGGCATGTTCGATCACGATCAGTTGCATGTCATACGTCGCTCGGTGAAGTGCTCGCGCGCAGGCCGGTTCGTTCAGGACGACGACGCATGCCTGCGGCGCGCGAATTCGAACGCGGGCCCCCAGATCGGATGTCCCTTCTCGGCAGGGGACAAGTCGAAGCGCGGGTTGAGGTCGAGAATTTTCGAGAACTCGGCGCGGCACGGCGTGATGCGGTTCGTCACGCAATAGCTGAACGCGAGGAGCTTGTGCGCGGCAACCTGCGTGTCGGTGTCGGCGCCGTCGATTTCCTTCGCGTGGCTCAGCAGCACGATCGTGCGCCCGTAGTCGCCGCTGTCGTACGCGGCGCGCGCGCTGTCGACCGTCGCGCGTGCAGCCGACTGGGTCGGGGACGTACTGCACCCGCCGGCCCCCAGCAACAATGCGCCGAGGAAAAGAACGAGCGATGAACGACCTTTCATTATTGAAATCAGGAATTGGCGTAATTGGAAGGTGCCACACAAGCGCTGTTGGATTCTAGTGCCAATCATCGATACGGAATCGCCTGTTACGTTTTGTTTCATTTGGCCATTCCATTTCCACGTGAATGCAGAATCGACTACGAATTTCAGTGCTTGTGAATCCAGAAAAACGGCCTATAGTTCGCTGTGTTTTTCGGATTCGTCAGTTGTTTGGTCAGCGCACGTCAATGCACGAAAAAACGGGCCGTCCGTTCGTGCGAAACGAATAGCCTGGCACACCGTCAGCGCCGCGAGCGTTCGTTGCACGGTGGCCGGCCGGCTTGCGCCCCAAGCCCATCCGACAGGGTGTCCACTTCACAGAACCGGGCCGCGACGGCGAACCGGTCGGATTGATTTTTGCCAATAACTTATCAACCCCAATTCAATTGACCCCCATCTCGCCGAATCGACTTCCAAAATCCATGAATGATATGACCCGGCTTTTTACAAGAACAATTTGCCGATACGGATTGCGATGGATGGATATACGGATTACACAATTACCGATCAATTAATTGTCCCTTTTTCAATCGGATCATCCGGTTTCGTGGTCGAAAACCGGCGAATGGCTATTGGGTGGCGAGGGTGGAATATGCAATGGCGGTCGAGCAGTTTCATCGTATGGGGATGCGTGATGCTGTTGCCGGGGTGCGGCGCGACGGAGCACGCCGCGGCGGTGCCGTATGCGATCACGGTCGACGTTGCGCCCGACGTCAACCCTGACCCGAACCGCAAGCCTGCGCCGATCGTGCTGAAGGTGTTCCAGCTCCGCGCGGCATCGTCGTTCGACAGCGCGGATTTCTTTTCGCTGCAGGACAAGCCGGAGAACGTGCTCGGCGCGGACCTGCTCGGCACCGATCGCGTGATCCTGCGGCCGGGCGAGTCGCGCACGCTGCACTATCGCGGCAACGTCGAGGCCGGCGCGATCGGCGTGGTCGCCGAATACCGGATGCTCGAAAAGAACCGCTGGCGGCTGACGGTGCCGCTGCCGCGCGCGAAGCAGCTCAATCTCTACAAGTTCTGGCAGACGTCGCCGGGCGAGCTGAAGCTGTCGATCGCGGTGCGCAACGGCGGCCTCGCACTGAACGATGCGAAGGGGCGCCCATGACCGAACCGACGATGTCCGCGACACCGGTCGCGGCGCTCCGCCAGCGGGTGGTGTGGACCGAGGGGATGTTCCTGCGGCCGCAGCATTTCCAGCAGCTCGAACGGCACTGGGAACGCTACGTCGCGCTGCGCTGCCTCCCGCTGCAGGGCTTCTTCTGGGGTTTCGACACGCTGGAGCTCGACCGCGAGCAACTGGCGCTCGGCAAGGTCGCGCTGCGCACCGCGTCGGGTGTGATGCGCGACGGCACGCCGTTCGACCTGTCCCATCCGGACGATCTTCCCGAACCGCTCGACGTGCCGGCCGACGCGAAGGACCAGCTCGTCGTGCTCGCGTTGCCGCTGTGGCGCGGCGGCGGCGAGGAGGTGTCGTTCGGTGCAGGCGGAGGCCATGCCGCGAACGGCGCGAACGGTACGAGCGGCACGAACGGCGGTGGCGATGTCGCGCGCTACGTCGTGCGCGAATACGAAGTGGCCGACGCGAACGCGGTCGCGCTCGGTCCCGCACTGCTGCAGACGGGGCGCCTGAACGTGCGGCTGATGCTCGAAGCCGAGCTGACCGGCGACTGGCACGCACTCGGCGTCGCACGGATCGTCGAGCGGCGCACCGATGCGCGGCTGCTCGTCGACGACGGCTACATCCCGCCGCGCCTCGTCGCGCAGCACGACGCCGTGCTGCTGGCCTACGCACGCGAGCTGCACGGGCTGCTCACGCAACGCAGCGAGGCGCTCGCGGAACGGCTGTCGGAGCCCGGGCGCGGCGGCGTGTCGGAAGTCGCGGACTTCCTGCTGCTGCAGCTCGTGAACCGCTATCTCGCGCTGACCTGGCATGCGCAGCAGCACGTGTCGACGCATCCGGAGGCGCTGTTCTGCGACTGGCTGAAGCTCGCGTGCGACCTGAGCACGTTCACGGCGGCCGGCCGGCGCCCGCAGTCGCTCGCCGTCTACGTGCACGACGACCTGCGCACGAGCTTCGCGGAGCTGATGACCGAACTGCGGCGGTCGCTGTCGACGGTGCTCGAGCAAAACGCGATCCAGATCGAGCTGCGCGATGCGGGCAACGGCATCCGCGTCGCGACGCTGGCCGACCCGGTGCTGCGCGATACGGCCGGCTTCGTGCTCGCGGTGCGCGCTGACATACCGGCCGACAGCCTGCGCGCGCGTTTTCCCGCGCAGGCCAAGCTCGGGCCGGTCGAGCGGATCCGCGATCTCGTGCAGCTGCAACTGCCGGGCATCACGATGCGCCAGTTGCCGGTCGCGCCGCGGCAGATCCCGTATCACGCGGGCCATACGTACTTCGAGATCGACAAGGGCAGCGACCTGTGGAAGCAGCTGGCGCGCTCCGGCGGTCTCGCCTTTCATTTCGCCGGCGAATTCCCTGGACTCTCGATGGAGTTCTGGGCGATACGCGGGTGAGGGCGGGGCGACGCGATGAATTCCTCCTCCGATTCGATCTCCCCCGGCGCAGGCGGATTCGTGCCGCCGAATCCGGGCGGCATGCATCCGGCCGCGGCGGGCGCGGCCGGCCCGACCGCAACGCAGCCGCGCCCCGGGCGCTGGGCCGCGAGCGGCACGAACCCGCTCGTCGCGGCCGCGAATCCGTTGCTCAACCTCGTGCCGCAGATTCGTTCGACCGTCCATCACCCGAATCCCGCGTGGCTGCGCGAGCATCTCGTCGTCGAGATCCGGCAGTTCGAGGCGCGCGCGCAGGAGGCCGGCGTGCCGTCGGAAGCGATCATCGGCGCGCGCTACTGCCTGTGCACGGCGCTCGACGAGGCGGCCGCGCTGACGCCATGGGGCGGCAGCGTGTGGTCGTCGCACAGCCTACTCGTGTCGTTCCACAACGAGACCTGGGGCGGCGAGAAATTCTTCCACCTGCTCGAACGCCTGTCGCAGCAGCCGCGCCAGCATCTCGACCTGCTCGAGCTGCTGTATTTCTGTCTCGCGCTCGGCTTCGAAGGCCGTTATCGCGTGCTCGACAACGGCCATGCGCAGCTCGACGCGCTGCGCCACCAGCTCGCGCTCACGATCCGCTCGGTGCGCGGCGAATTCGAGCCGGCGCTGTCGCCGCACTGGCGCGACGTCGTCACGCGCGATGTCGCGCGCCGGTTCGTCGTGCCGCTGTGGGTGTGCGTGGCGCTCGCGCTGCTGATCGGCTTCGGCGTGTTCGTCGGGCTGCGGATCGCGCTCGCCGGGCATTCGGACCGGCTGTTCGCGTCGATCGACGCGCTGCACGTGCCGAAGCTGCAGCCCGCGCAAGCGCCGCCGCGCGCGGCACCGGCCCCGCGCATCGCGAAGTTCCTGGAACCGGAGATCGCGGCCGGCCTCGTGTCGGTGCGCGACGCCGCCGATCGCAGCGTGATCGTGCTGCGCGGCGACGGGTTGTTCAAGTCTGGATCGACGTCGGTGATCGACCGCTACGTGCCGGTGCTCGCCCGTGTGGCCGATGCGCTGGACAAGGTGCCCGGCAACGTGCGCGTGACCGGTTATACGGACGACACACCCGTGCATACCGCGCGCTTCGCGTCGAACTGGGACCTGTCGCGCGAACGCGCGGAAGCCGTGCGCGGCATGATCGCCGCGCGGCTCGACCATCCGGAACGGCTCGCGGCGGAAGGGCGCGGCACGCTCGACCCGGTCGCGCCGAACGATTCGCCCGCGAATCGCGCGCTGAACCGGCGCGTCGAGATCACGCTGCTGCCGGCGCCCGGCAGTGCCGCCGTCGGCGCGAGCGCAACGCTGGGGGCCAACTGACATGAACCAGGCTGTCGCGCGTTTCGTCCGGCCGTTGCCGTCGCGGGAGATCTGGACCTTCGCTGGTCTCGTCGTGCTCGCATGCTTCGTGTGGCTCGCGGGCCCGCTGTTCGCGTTCGCCGAGGTCCGTCCGCTCGAAAGCGGCTGGGCGCGCGGGCTGACGATCGCGGTGCTGTTCATCGCGTGGGGCGCGCGCGTCGCGTGGCGCAGCTGGCGCGCCGGCCGGCTCAACGCGCAGTTGCTGAACCAGCTGCGCGAGGCGGCGCCCGGGCCGGCCACCGCCGACGATCCGGCGAAAGCGCAGCTCGACGAGTTGCGCAGCCGCTTCGACGAAGCCGCGACGCTGCTGAAGAAGGTCCGCTTCGGCCAGGCCGACACCGTGCGCAAGGGCCTGCCGCGCTGGTTCGACCGGATGTCGCGCCAGTATCTGTACCAGTTGCCGTGGTACGTGTTCATCGGCGCGCCGGGCTCGGGCAAGACCACCGCGCTCGTGAATTCCGGGCTCAGTTTTCCGCTCGCCGAGCAGTTCGGCCGCGCGGCGATTCGCGGCGTGGGCGGCACGCGCCATTGCGACTGGTGGTTCACGAACGACGCGGTGCTGATCGACACGGCCGGCCGTTATACGACGCACGAAGGCAACCGTGCGCTCGACGAGGCCGAGTGGAAAGGCTTCGTCGACCTGCTGAAGAAGTACCGCACGCGCCAGCCGCTGAACGGCGCGATGCTGACGATCAGCGTGGCCGACCTGCTCGGCGCGTCGGAGGCCGAGCGCACCCAGCACGCGATGGTGCTGCGCAAGCGGCTGCTCGAACTGCGTGCGCAGCTTGGCATTCGCTTTCCCGTGTACCTGCTCGTGACGAAGGCCGACCTGCTCGCGGGCTTCGCCGAGTATTTCGGCAACTACGGCCGCGCGGAATGCGCCCAGGTGTGGGGTTTCACGTTCCCGCTCGCGCAAAGCGAGGCGCCGGGTTTCGATCTGCGTGCGGCATTCGACCGCGAATACCGGCTGCTGCACCAGCGGCTGAACGACGGTCTGCCCGAACTGCTCGCTGCGCAGACCGACGCGCGCCAGCGCGAGATGACGTACCTGCTGCCGCAGCAGATCGCCGACCTGCAGGACATGCTCGGCCAGTTCGTCGCCGAGGTGTTTTCCGTGTCGAGCTACGAACCGATGCCGATGCTGCGCGGCGTCTACCTGACGAGCGGCACGCAGGAGGGAACCGCGTTCGATCGCGTGATGAGCGGCATCAAGCGCTTCCTGAAGATCGAGGGCGTGCCGCCGGTCGCGCAGGTCGGCTCGACCGGCCGCAGCTTCTTCCTGAAGTCGCTGCTGCAGGAGCACATCTTCCGCGAAGCCTCGCTCGCCGGCAGCGACCTGCGCTGGCATCAGAAACGGCGCGTGCTGCAGATCGCCGGCTACGTGCTGCTCGCGCTGGTGTGCGTGGCCGTGCTGGTCGCGTGGCTGCGCAGCTATTCGAACAATCGCGCGTATCTCGACCAGATCGGCGCGCGCGTGCCGGCCGTCGATGCGCAGATTGCCGGCGCGAAATTCTCCGATGCGGCCGACGTCGCCCGCCTGCTGCCCGTGCTCGACGCGCTCGGCGGCCTCGCGAATACCGGCGGCGTCGACCTGCAGCATCCGCCGCTCGCGTACCGGTGGGGGCTGTTCCAGGGCGAGAAGATCGACGAGGCCGTCGACGCCGTGTACCGGCGCGCGCTCGAGGACGTGCTGCTGCCGATCGCCGCGAGCCGGATGGAGGCCGCGCTGCGCGACGCGCGGCCCGACGAGACCGAATTCGCGTATGCGGCGCTGAAGGCGTACCTGATGCTGTACGACAGCGCGCACTACGATCCTGCGTTCGTGCAGGCCGTCGTCGATCTCGAAATGGAACGCGCGCTGCCGCCCGATTTCTCGCCGGCCGAACGCACCGCGCTGCGTGCGCATCTCGCCGCGCTGTTCGGCGGCCGCGTCGCGGTGTCGCCGTATCCGATGAACGAGCGGCTCGTGGCCGACGTGCGCGACCGGCTGCGGCAGGTGCCGTTCTCGCAGCGGCTGTACCGGCAGCTCACGCTGACGCTGCGGCCGGCCACCGCCGCGTTCGACTTCAGCGTCGCGCGCGCGGTCGGCCCCGACGCATCGCTGGTGTTCCGCCGCCAGGGCGGCAAGCCGCTGTCGGAAGGCGTGCCGGGCCTCTATACGCGCAACGGCTATCGCAACGTGTTCGCGCCGCGCCTGGCCGGCGAGGTCGACGCCTACGGGCGCGAGGAAGTGTGGGTGCTGAACCTCGGGCTCTCCGAGATTCCCGGGCCGAACGACGCGGCCGCGTGGGCCCGCGATATCCGCCAGCTCTACCTGAACGACTACCTGAAGATCTGGGACGACTACCTCGCCGACATCAAGCTGCAGCGCACCGCGACGCTCGCGCAGAGCATCCAGGTGGCGCGCGCGCTGTCGTCCGCCGATTCGCCGCTCACGCGGCTGATGGTCGCGCTCGCGCGCGACACGGCGCTCGGCGATGCACCGGGCGGCGGGGCGCGCAATCTCGCCACGCGCGCGCAGGACAAGGTCGACGAGGCACGCAGCTCGCTGTCGCAGATCTTCGCGAGCCAGCGAAGCGATGCGAACACGTCCGCCGCGGCGCCCGCGAGCGCCGAGCAGATCGTCGACAGCCACTTCGCCGGGTTGCGCACGTTCGCGCCGGGCAGCGGCGACCAGGCCCAGGCGTTCAATGACGTGCTGAAGTCGATCGACGCGCTGTACACCTACCTGACGGCCACCGACGACGCATTGAGGAGCGGCGCGCAGCCGCCGCCGTCCGACGCGCCGGCGAAGCTGCGCGCACAGGCCGGCCGCCTGCCGACACCGTTCCGCGAAGTGCTCGACGACCTGTCGAACGTCGCGAACGGCAGCGTGGCGACCGTCGAGCAGCGCAGCGTCGCGACGCGGGCCGGCGCGAACGTCGGCGACTTCTGCCGGCAGGCGATCGCGGGGCGCTATCCGTTCGCGCGCGGATCGTCGCGTGACGTCGCGCCGGCGGATTTCGCGCAGATGTTCGCGCCCGGCGGCCTGATGGACGACTTCTTCCAGAAGAACCTGCAGTCGATCGTCGATACGACGTCGCACCCGTGGCGCTTCGCGAACCGCAATGCGGACGCCGATCCGTCGGCCGCCGCGATGCTGGCGTCGTTCGAGAAGGCGGCGGTGATCCGCGACGCCTATTTCGGCGGCGGTGCGCGCACCGCGCAGCTGAAGGTGCAGATCCAGCCGCTCGAAATGGACCCGTCGATCACGGAGATGGTGCTCGACGTCGACGGGCAGATCGTCCGTTACGCGCACGGCCCGCTCGTGCAGAGCGCGGTGGACTGGCCGGGCCCGCGCGGCAGCAACCAGGTGCGGCTGCAGGTGTCGGGCCAGGCCGGCGCGACCGACGGCTTCTCGACCGACGGGCCGTGGGCGCTGCACCGGCTGTTCGACCGCGCGGCCGTATCGGCCGGGCGCGGCTCCGACCAGATGATTGCGCGCTTCACGGTCGACGGCAAACCGATCGTGCTGCAAGTGAATGCGGGCAGTGTCCGCAACCCGTTCAGGCTGCCCCAGATGGAGTCCTTTACATGCCCTCCGAAGCCATGAGCCCGACACCGCCGTTCACGCGTACCGACGGCGATGCGCCGGCCTGGTACGGGAAGATTCCCGGCGCCGGCGACTTCGTGAACAGCCGGCTGCCGCATGCGCTCGCGCTGTGGTGGGAGCGCTGGCTCCAGCAGGGGATGGCCGCGATGCGCCAGCGCGGCGCGGACGAGATCGAGCGCCATTACACGGTCGCGCCGGTCTGGAATTTCCTGATCCCGGCGGGCGCCGGCGCGTCGTGCGTGCAGCCGGGCTGCCTCGCGCCGAGCTGCGACCGCGTGGGGCGCTACTACCCGGTGATCGTGACGCTGCCGATGCGTGCGGCCGATTACTGGAACGGGCTGCCGGACGCCGCCGACGCGTTCTACTGGCAGGTCGGACAGGCGCTGCTCGACGCGATCCGCCATGCGCGCGCGCCGGGCGATCTCGAGCGGACGCTCGAACGCGTGCGGCTCGCACCGGGCGTCGGTCGCGACTCGGCGGACATCGTCGATGGTATGCCGGCGGCGCCGCCGGACCGCACGGCGCCGGCAGCATGGCCGGGGCTGTCCGGTTACTTCGATCCGCACGGCGGCACCAGCTTCTGGTGGACCAACCGCGCGGACGGATCGCCGCTGCGCACGCACGCGCACACGGGCACGCCCGACAACGCGCTGTTCCTGACGCTGTTCGGCGGCGGTTAGCGGTCGGACAGAAGGACAGCGGGCCGCCGGGCGCGGCGGCGGACGGAAAGGACGCGGTTTCGAGAGGTGGTGGAGATGAAGGACGCTGGATCGAGGGACAACGAGCACGACACGGCGACACGCGGCGACGCATCCGGATTCACGGTGCGGCCGCTGCCGCTCGGCCATCGCCTCGGCGAATTGCAGCTCGACGAGGTGCTCGGCATCGGCGGCTTCGGGATCGTCTATCGCGCGTTCGACCGCACGTTGCGGCGTGCGGTCGCGATCAAGGAGTACATGCCGTCGATGCTGGCCACGCGCGGCGGCGACTATACGGTATCGCTGCGCTCCGAGCGGTTCGCGCAGGCATTCGACGCAGGACGCGGCGCGTTCCTCAACGAAGCGCGCCTGCTCGCGCAATTCGACCATCCGGGGCTCGTCAAGGTCCTGCACTTCTGGGAAAGCCACGGCACCGCGTACATGGTGATGCCGTTCTATGAGGGGCGCACGCTCAAGCAACTGCTCGACGGCGGGATGCGGATCAGCGAGACGCAGCTGCGCAACATCGTCGGCGCGCTGCTCGGCGCGCTCGACACGCTGCATCGCGCGCAGTGCTTCCATCGCGACGTCGCGCTCGACAACGTGCTGATCCGCCCGAACGGCAGCGCGATCCTGCTCGACTTCGGCGCGGCGCGCAAACGGATCGGCGATCTGGTCGACGACGGCGCGATGATGATCAAGCCCGGCTACGCGCCGATCGAGCAATACACCGACGATCCCGCGTTCAGCCAGGGGCCGTGGACGGATCTCTATGCGCTCGGCGCGGTGATGCACGCGATGATCACCGGCGAGTTGCCGCCCGCGGCCGTCGTGCGCAGCATCAAGGACACATACCGGCCGCTCGCGTCGCGTGAACTGCCGGCCGGCGAGGTGTACAGCCCGGCTTTTCTCGCGGCCGTCGATCATGCGCTGCAGTTGCGGATTCCGGACCGGCCGGAATCGGTCGCGGCATTCGCGGCGGAACTCGGGTTGCGGGACTTCGACCGGACGGGCAGCGGGTATGGCGCGCCCGCCGTGCCGCCCGTGGGCGATGCGGGCAGGGGCGAGGGAGACAAGGGGGCGGCTTCTGTCGAGGCCGGTACCCAGTCGGCTGCGGCAGCGACTTCGATCGGTGCGGGTGGGACCGCTTCGGGTAGCGCTGCGCCGGACGCGCGGCCGCCGACGCAGGCGGGTGCGGGTCCTGTATCGACGCCCACGGACACGGCATCCGCATCGCCCGGTGTGTCGGACGGCAAGCCGGAAACCGATGATGGGTCTTCGACGTTGAAAGCGGCCACGCAAGGCGCAGCCGCCACGGTGGCTGCGGGAGCGCTCGCAGCTTCCGCATCGCATGCGTCCCGGCCGGCCGCGAAACCGGTTGAATCCGATGCGCCGAATGGAAACGTCGAACGCGCGAAAGAACCGGCCGCTGCTCGAACCGACACGCACGACGAAGCCGGCGCGCGATCCGCAAGTATCGGTACGGAGATCGGCGCGCGTGGTGCGGCTGGTTCCGGGGAAGCGGTCACGTTCGCGGCTGAAGGTGCTGGTGCTGGCGTCGGTGCCGGTGCCGCTGCCACCAGTACAACCGCACCGTATCCCGCCGCATCGTCGTCAGCGTCGTCAGGCGGCGCTTCCGTGTCGACCGGTGCCCAGCGCGGCCAGCCCCCCGCCGGATCGCGCAAGCGCCGGCTGCCTGTCTACGCCGGGGGCACGGTCGTTGCGCTGATCGCCGTCGGCCTTGCCGCGACCTATCTGTCGCGTCCCGCCCGCGTGGCCGACGAGCCCGCGCCCGTCGCGAGCCAGCCGCAGGCCGGCACGTCACCGCCCGCGAGCACGCCGGCAGCCGCACTGGCCCAGCAGGGGCCGACTCCGCTCGTCGTGCCGCCGTCCAGCCTGCCGGCCGGATCGTCTGCCCAGGTTCCGCCGCCACGCGTCGCCGCCGAGCCTGCCAGCACGCCGGCCGTCGAGGCCGCCGCGCCCGCGCCGCAGGTGGCGACCACCGTGACGAACGCGGCCCCGCCGCCGGCTGGCGCCAGTCCCGCCATCGCGCCCGCCGGCAGCCTCGACGCGTCGGAGCGCGTCGTCAACGTACCGCCGTCGGAAGCCGCCGTACCGCCGATGACGTCACCATCCCCGGCACCGAAACCGCCGGACAGCCAGACAGCCGTGGCCGCCGTGAATGCGCTGCCCGCCGAGCAACAGCCGCGTGCGCCGAAGGCGCAGGAAACGGTGCAGGTGCGTTTCAACGTGCGGCCATGGGGCGACGTCTACGTGAACGGCGCGCGGCGCGGCGCGAGCCCGCCGCTGCGTTCGGTAGCGCTGACGCCGGGCGTCTATGTGATCGAAATCCGCAACGGCTCGCTGCCGCCGTTGCACCGCACCGTGGCGATCGATTTCGGCAGCAAACCGGTCAACATCGACTATGCATTCGAATGACGTCAGCCAGGCGGCGCTGGCCGCCGCCGCTTTTTCCGCGGTGCCGCCCGGCATCCCTGCGACGCCGCGCGCGGGCCTGATCGGCCCGTTGCTCGCGGATGTCGCGCCCGATGCGCCGTGCGGCGCGAACCTCGAATACGACGCCGAGTTCCTGCAGTTGCAGGAGCGTGCGACGCCGCGCGCCGAGCAGCAATACGGCGACACCGTGATCCCGGCCGAAGCGCCCGACTGGCGCGCGGTCGAGCGGCTCGCGCTGGCGCTGTCCGCGCGCACGAAGGACCTGCGCGTGATCGCCTGTCTCGCGCGAAGCTGGACCGAGCAGCACGGCATCCCCGGTTATGCGGACGCGCTCGCGCTCGTCGCGAACCTGCTCGAGCGCCGCTGGGACACCCTGCATCCGCGGCTCGACGCAGACGGCGAACCGGACCCGACACCGCGGATGAACGCGCTCGCCGACGTGGCCGGCGCACACGACTGCGCGCGCGCGGCGCGCCGCCAGCCGCTGTTCGAAGGCGGGCCGAGCGTGCGCGACGCCGAACGGCTGCTCGATGGCCGCGACGACGTCGGCAGCCCCGCGACCGGCAGCCGCGAAAGCCTGCTGGCCGCGCTGTCGGCCGCGTCGGGCGACGGCACGACGCCGCTCGACGCGGCGCGCGCGGCACTGCACGCGCTGGATGCGATCCGCGTGTGCGTGACCGACAAGCTGGGCCGCGAATGGGCACCCGACGAAGGCGACGCGGAGAGGGCGCTGCGGCGGATCGTACGCGAGGTGCCGCTACCCGAGCCGCAACCGGTGTCGCCCGACACGCAGCAGGCCGTTCCCGGCGACGCATCGCAGGCTGCACTGGCACCCGCTGCGTCGACGCCGATGCCGAACGCCCACGCGTGGCGCGAAGCCGCCATCACGAGCCGCGACGACGTGCGCATCGGTCTCGACAAGATGTGCCGCTATTTCGAGCAGCACGAACCGAGCCACCCGGCGCCGCTGCTGCTGCGGCGCGCGCAGCGGCTGCTCGCGCTCGACTTCTACGAAATCATCCGCGACCTCGCGCCGGAGAGCCTTGCGAAGCTGGACCTGCTGAGCGGCGAGCGAAGCGAATCAAACGGATGAACCGAACGAAAGAAACCGCCATGCGGGCGGCAACGACGGACTGCGCAACCTGATCGATGTGAAGGAGTGGACGATGACGGACAGAACCAAGGCGGCGGGCAGCGGACAGAAGTTCATCGCGCGCAATCGGGCGCCGCGCGTGCAGATCGAGTACGACGTCGAGACCTACGGCGCCGAACGCAAGGTGCAGTTGCCGTTCGTGATGGGCGTGATTTCGGACCTGGCGGGCAAGCGTGCCGAGCCGCTGCCGGACCTGCCGGAGCGCAAGTTTCTCGAGATCGACGTCGACAACTTCGACGAGCGGATGAAATCGATCGCGCCGCGCGTCGCGTTCCAGGTGCCGAACACACTGACGGGCGAAGGGATGCTCAACGTCGACATGACGTTCGAGCAGATCGACGATTTCTCGCCGGCCGCGATCGCACGCAACGTCGACGCGCTGCGCCGGCTGCTGGAGGCACGCACCGAGCTGTCGAACCTGCTGTCGTACATGGACGGCAAGCACGGTGCCGAGCAACTGATCGAACGCGCGATCAACGACCCCGACCTGCTGAAGACGCTCGTGCGCGAACCGCACGCGAGCGCACAGAGCGGCGACGCGACCCAACCGGAGGCCCGCGATGAATGATCCCGTCCAGTCCCGCGCCGATGCGCGCGACGCCGCGCAACCCGCCGTCGCGCACGACGAATTCGCGGCGCTGCTGCAGAAGGAGTTCAAGCCGAAGACGGCCGAGGCGCGCGAATCGGTCGAGCGCGCGGTGCGCACGCTTGCGCAGCAGGCGCTCGAACATACGGTCGGCATGACGACCGACGCATACGGCAGCGTGAAGCAGATCATCGCGGAGATCGACCGCAAGCTTTCCGAGCAGATCAACCAGATCCTGCATCACAACGAGTTCCAGACGCTCGAAGGCGCGTGGCGCGGGCTGCATTACCTCGTCACGCACACCGAGACCGACGAGCTGCTGAAGATCAAGGCGCTGCCGGCGTCGCGCAACGAAGTCGCGCGGATGCTGAAACGCTACAAGGGCGTCGCGTGGGACCAGAGCCCGCTGTTCCGCAAGATCTACGAGGAGGAATACGGTCAGTTCGGCGGCGAGCCGTTCGGCTGCCTGGTCGGCGATTTCCATTTCAACCACAGCCCGCCCGACGTCGAGATGCTCGGCGAGCTGTCGAAGATCGCGGCGGCCGCGCACGCGCCGTTCATCGCCGGCGCGTCGCCGGAGCTGATGCAGATGGATTCGTGGCAGGAGCTGTCGAACCCGCGCGACCTGACGAAGATCTTCCAGAACACCGAATATGCGGCGTGGCGCAGCCTGCGGCAGTCGGAGGATTCGCGCTACATCGGGCTCGCGATGCCGCGTTTTCTCGCGCGGCTGCCGTACGGCGCGCGCACCAACCCGGTCGACGAATTCGACTTCGAGGAAGACACCGACGCCGCGAACCACGACCGCTACACGTGGGCGAACTCGGCGTACGCGATGGCCGCGAACATCAACCGCTCGTTCAAGCAGTACGGCTGGTGTTCGTCGATCCGCGGCGTCGAATCGGGCGGGGCGGTCGAAGGACTGCCGAGCCACACGTTCCCGACCGACGACGGCGGCGTCGACCAGAAATGCCCGACCGAGATCGCGATCAGCGACCGCCGCGAGGCCGAACTCGCGAAGAACGGCTTCATGCCGTTCGTGCACCGGAAGAACTCGGATTTCGCGGCGTTCATCGGCGCGCAGTCGCTGTACCAGCCGGCCGAGTATCACGATCCCGACGCGACCGCGAACGCGCGCCTGTCCGGCCGCCTGCCGTACCTGTTCGCGTGCTGCCGCTTCGCGCATTACCTGAAGTGCATCGTGCGCGACAAGATCGGCTCGTTCCGCGAACGCGACGACATGGAGCGCTGGCTGAACGACTGGATCATGAACTACGTCGACGGCGACCCCATCAATTCGTCGCAGGAAACCAAGGCGCGCAAGCCGCTCGCGGCCGCGCAGGTGGTGGTCGACGAAGTCGAGGACAACCCCGGCTACTACACGTCGAAATTCTTCCTGCGGCCGCATTACCAGCTCGAAGGGCTCACCGTGTCGCTGCGGCTCATCTCGCGGCTGCCGACCGCGAAGGCGGCCAACGAATGAGCGGCGGCACACGCAACGATTGGACTTCAACGTGGCATTCATCCTGACATCGCACTGAAACGGAGACGGTTATGGGCGTGGCAATGTTTATGAAGGTGGACGGCGTGACCGGCGAATCGGCGGACGCGCAGCACAAGGGCTGGACCGACATCCAGTCGTTCACGTGGGGCGCGAGCCAGCCGGGCGCGATGGCGAGCGGCAGCGGCGGCAACGCGGGCAAGGCGAGCTTCAACGACCTGGTCGTCGCCGCGTACATGGACAAGGGGGCACCCGCGATCATCAAGAACTGCGCGAACGGCAAGCATTTGTCGTCGGTCGAGATCTCCGCGTGCAAGACCGGTGGCACGCAGGTCGAGTTCATGCGCGTGACGCTGCAGGAGGTGCTCGTCACGTCCGCGCAGGTCGCGGGGATCGATCCGGGCGACGTCGCCGACCGGCTGATGATGCACTACGGCTTCCAGGCCGCGAAGGTGAAGAAGCAGTACTGGCAGCAGAACGACAACGGCGGCAAGGGCGCGGAGGTGACCGTCGGCTGGAACATCAAGGAAAACACCGAGATGTGACGGCGCGGAGACGACCATGGACGACCCGCGAACCCGCGACGGCCGGGAGGGCAACCTGCGCGACCGGCTACAGCCCGCGCTGCTCGACCGGCTCACCGACGACACGCCGCAGCGCGCGAGCGAAGCGCCCGGCGCGCAGTGGATCGGCACAGAACGCCTGCGTGCGGCCGTGCTGCGCGATCTCGCATGGCTGCTCAACACGCGCAACGCCGAGGACGGTTTCGTCGACTGGCCGGCGTTCGCGCATGCGCAGGCGTCGGTGCTCAACTACGGGATGCGGCCGCTCGTCGGCAAGCCGATGTCGGGCGTCGAGCGGATGTCGGTCGAGGCGTCGATCCGCGACGCGATCGTCCGTTTCGAGCCGCGCATCGCGCCCGACAGCATCGACGTTCGCAGCGTGACCGATGCGCCGGGCGGCCGCGCCGGCGAACGGCGTCACAACGTGCTGCTGTTCGAGATTCGCGGCACGCTGTGGTCGATCCCGCATCCGCTCGAATTCGTGCTGCGCTCCGACCTCGATCTCGAGACGGGCGCGATGTCGCTGCAATCCGTGGCGGGAACCTGACGCGATGGATACGCGCCTGCTCGACTACTACAACCGTGAACTCGCGTACCTGCGCGAGCTCGGCGGCGAATTCGCGCAGCAGTTCCCGAAGGTGGCCGCGCGGCTGCGGCTCAATGAATCGGGGCCGCCCGACCCGTACGTCGAGCGGCTGCTCGAAGGCTTCAGCTTCCTCACCGCGCGCGTGCAGCTGAAGATGGACGCCGAGTTTCCGCGCTTCACGCAGGCGCTGCTCGATGCCGTGTATCCCGGTTATGTCGCGCCGCTCCCGTCGATGGCGATCGTGCGGTTCGCGCCGATGCTGAACGAAGGCAGCCTCGCGCAAGGCTGGCGGCTGCCGGCCGGCACGGCGCTGCGTGGACGGCCGGCCGCGTCCGAGCAGACCGCGTGCGAATTCCGTACCGCGCACGACCTGACGCTGTGGCCGCTCGAACTGACCGATGCGAGCGTCACCGGCGCGCCGTCGTGGCTGCCGCGCGGCGTCGTCGCCGCACGGCAGGACGTGCGCGGTGCGCTGCGCATCCGGCTGAAGGCGCGCGGCGGCGCCAGGCTGTCGCAACTGCCGCTCGACCGGTTGACGTTCCATCTCGCGGGCCCCGAGCGCGACGCGCTGCACCTGCTCGAACTGATCGCCGCCCATGCGCTCGGCGTCGTGTGCCACGACCCGGCGCAGCCGCCGCGCTGGCTGCATACGCTCGATGCCGACGCGATCGTCCACGAGGGTTTCGATCCCGCGCAGGCGATCCTGCCCGACGACGGCCGCAGCTTCCACGGCTACCGGCTGCTGCGCGAGTATTTTGCGTTTCCGGCGCGTTTCCTGTTCTTCAGCATCGGCGGGCTGCGTGCCGCGCTCGCACGCGCGACCGGCGACGAGTTCGAACTGACCGTGCTGTTCGACCGCCACGACGCCGCCCTCGAAGCGGCCGTCAGCGCGCGCCACCTCGCGCTGAACTGCACGCCGGCCGTGAACCTGTTCGCGCGCCGCGCCGATCGCATCCAGTTGCAGCCGGGAGCGCGCGAACACCATGTCGTCGTCGATCGCAGCCGGCCGCTCGACTACGAGGTCTATGCGGTGCAGCGCCTCGCGAGCGAGCAGCGCGACGACGGCCAGTCGCGCGAATTCCGGCCGTTTCACGCGTCGTTCGCCAGCGACGACGGCAACCACGGTGCGTACTACACGGTGCGGCGCGAACCGCGGCTCGTCTCCGCCCAGGCGCGCGCGAACGGCACGCGCACCGGCTACGTCGGCAGCGAGACCTACGTGTCGCTCGTCGACAGCCAGTGCGCGCCATACGACGAGACGATGCGCTACCTGGCGGCCGACACGCTGTGCACCAACCGCGACCTCGTGCTGCTGCAGCCGCCCGGCGACGCGAACACGTTCACGCTGCGCGTGTCGGCCCCGGTCGACAGCATCGTCGCGATCCGCGGCCCGTCGCGGCCGCGCCCGCCGATCGCCGATGCGCAAACCGCGTGGCGGCTGATCCGCCATCTGGGGCTCGCGCGTCACACGCTGACCGATCTCGACGACGACGAGGGCGCGCATGCGCTGCGCGAACTGCTCGGCCTGCATGCCGACCCGGCCGATGCCGCGATGCGCCGGCAGATCGACGGTGTACTGCGCGTGGCGTTCTCGCCGGTGTTCCGCCGGCTGCCGGCGTCGGGCCCCCTGATGTTCGGGCGTGGCGTGCGGGTCGACGTGACCGTCGACGACCATGCGTTCTCCGGCGAGAGCCCGTTCCTGCTCGGCGCGGTGCTCGAACAGTTCTTCGCGCGCCACGTGTCGATCAACGCGTTCGCCGAATGCGTGCTGACCAGCGCGCAACGCGGCACGCTCGCGCACTGGCCGGCGCGTGTCGGCAGGCGGCCCGCGATATGAAGCGCGACATGTCTCCGCGTGCCGGAACGGCCACCGAAGCCGCACGCCGCGACGCGTGGTGGGCGCGCCTGCGTGCCGCGCCGCACGGTTACGACCTGTTCCAGGCGCTGCGCTGGCTCGATGCGCTGTCGCCCGGCCGCGCGCCGCTCGGCCATGCCACGCGGCCGCGCGACGAGCCGGTGCGGCTCGGGCAGCGACCGTCGCTCGCGTTCGCGGCGTCGATGCTCGCCGGCGTGTCCGACGACGGCACCGTGCCGCCGCGCATTGCGATTCACGGATTCGGGCTGTTCGGCCCGAACGGGCCGCTGCCGACGCACCTGACCGAATACGCGCACGAACGCGCCGCGCAGCACGACGACCCGACGTTTGCCGCGTTCGCCGACCTGTTTCATCACCGGCTGATCCTGCTGTTCTACCGCGCGTGGGCCGACGCGCAGCCGACGGTGAGCCTCGATCGCCCGGAACGCGCACGCTTCGACGGTTATGTCGCGAGCCTGATCGGCCGGGCGGCACAGGGCGACAAACCGGCCGCGCAAGCCAACGCCGATACCGACACGCTTGCGCCGCATGCACGCTATTTCCATGCGGGCCATCTGGTGCGGCACACGCGCAACCCGGAAGGGCTCGTGCAGATCCTGCGCCGGCATTTCGGTGTCGAGGCCCGCATCGTCGAACACGTGCCGCAGTGGGTTGCGATCGAGCGGTCGCAGCGCTGCACGATCCGCGCGACGCGGCCGACGCTGCGGGTCGGCGCCGTCGCGCTCGGTATCGCCGTGCGCGATGCGCAGTCGCGCTTCCGGATCGTGCTCGGCCCGCTGTCGCTCGACGCGTACCGTCGCTTCCTGCCGGGCGGCCCGCATGCCCGGCAGCTCGCGTCATGGGTGCGCGAATACGTCGGCATCGAGTTCGACTGGGACGTGCAGCTCGAACTGGCGGCCGACGCGGTGCCTGCGATCGCGCTCGGTGCGCCCCAGGGCATCGGCCGCACCGCTTGGCTCGGGCAGCGGCTCGAACCGGGCCCCGCGCGTGACCTCGTCGTCCGCTACGACGTGCGGCGCGGCGGCGCCCCCCTTCATCGCGAAACCGCCTAAACGGGAACCGTCATGTCCGATATCGGCCGCGCCAACCTGTTCGGAAAACTGAATCCGTTCCTCTACGAGACGCTCGAGCAGGCGACCGGCTTCTGCCGGCTGCGCGGCAATCCGTACGTCGAGCTCGCGCACTGGTTCAAGCAGATGCTGCAACGGCCCGACGGCGACCTGCAGCGCGTGCTGCGCCACTTCGGGATCGACGATGCCGCGATCGACCGCGGGCTCGTCGCCGCACTCGACAAGCTGCCGCGCGGCGCGGGCTCGGTGTCGGATCTGTCCGTGCATATCGACGACGCCGTCGAACGCGCGTGGGTGTACGCGACGCTGAAGTACGACGCGACGCGCATTCGCGGCGCGGTGCTGCTGCTCGCGATCCTGAAGACGCCGCAGTTGCGCAACGTGCTGGTGGCGATCACGCGGGAATTCGAACGCATCGTGCCGGACGTGCTCGCCGACGCGCTCGAATCGATCGTCGAAGGCTCGCCCGAGGCGCCGCCGGCCGGGCAAGCGGCGCCGGGCGGCGGCACGGCGTTGCGCGGCGCGGCCGGCGCCGCGGATGGCCCGGCACTCGCGCGCTTCGCCGTCGACCTGACCGCCCGCGCGCGGGCCGGCGAGATCGACCCGGTCGTCGGGCGCGACGCCGAGATTCGCCATATCGTCGACATCCTGCTGCGGCGCCGGCAGAACAACCCGCTGCTGGTCGGCGAGGCCGGCGTCGGCAAGACGGCCGTTGCGGAAGGTTTCGCGCTGCGGATCGCCGCCGGCGACGTGCCGCCGTCGCTGCGCGACGTCGCGCTGTACCTGCTCGACATCGGGCTGCTGCAGGCCGGCGCGAGCGTGAAGGGCGAGTTCGAGAGCCGGCTGCGTGGCGTGATCGACGAGGCGATGTCGTCCGAGCGGCCGGCGATCCTGTTCATCGATGAAGTCCACACGCTCGTCGGCGCGGGCGGGGCGGCCGGCACCGGCGACGCCGCGAACCTGCTGAAGCCCGCGCTCGCCCGCGGCCTGCTGCGCACCATCGGCGCGACCACGTGGTCCGAGTACAAGCAGTACATCGAGAAGGACCCGGCGCTGACGCGGCGTTTCCAGCTCGTGCACGTGCACGAACCGGAAGAAGCGGCCGCGCTGACGATGCTGCGCGGCCTGGCCGGCAAGCTCGAGGCGCACCACCGCGTGCTCGTGCTCGACGACGCGCTGCAGGCCGCCGTCACGCTGTCGCACCGTTACATTCCCGCGCGCCAGTTGCCGGACAAGGCGATCAGCCTGCTCGACACGGCCTGCGCGCGCGTCGCCGTCAGTCAGCACGCGGTGCCCGCGCCGATCGAGGATGCGCGCCGCCGCATCGACAGCCTGCGCGTCGAACAGGAGCGGATCGGGCGCGAATGCGCGCTCGGCACCGGCGATACTGCGCGGCGCGATGCGATCGATCACGACATTGTCACCGCCCGGACCGAACTCGACCGGCTCGACACGCGCTGGCAGACCGAACGCGACGCATTGACGGCGATCGTCGATGCCCGCGCGCTACTGCTCGACGACGACCCGTCGCACGTGCTCGACGCCGCCGCGCGCGTCGCCGCTCAAACCCGTCTGTCGGCCGCCCAGCAGGCGCTGGCCGAGCTGCAGGGCGATGCGCCGCTCGTGCTGCCCGCCGTCGACACGCACGCCGTGGCCGCCGTCGTCGCCGACTGGACCGGCATTCCGCTCGGCCGGATGGTGCGCGACGAAACGCAGGCCGTGCTGAAGCTCGCCGATACGCTCGGCGAACGCGTCGTCGGCCAGAAGCACGCGGTCGAACTGATCGCCGAGCGCATCCAGACCGCGCGCGCCAGGCTGGACGACCCGAAGAAACCGCATGGCGTGTTCCTGCTGTGCGGGCCGTCCGGCGTCGGCAAGACCGAAACCGCGCTCGCGCTGGCCGACACGCTGTACGGCGGCGAACACAATGCGATCACCATCAACATGAGCGAGTTCCAGGAGGCGCATACCGTGTCGACGCTGAAGGGCGCGCCGCCCGGCTATGTCGGCTACGGGCAGGGTGGCGTGCTCACCGAGGCCGTGCGACGGCGCCCGTACAGCGTCGTGCTGCTCGACGAGATCGAGAAGGCGCATCGCGACGTGCACGAGATTTTCTTCCAGGTGTTCGACAAGGGCTGGATGGAGGACGGCGAAGGGCGCGACATCGATTTCCGGCATACGGTGATCCTGCTGACGTCGAACGTCGGCGCCGATCGCGTGATGCAGCTGTGCCGCGATCCCGAGCGCCTGCCCGACGTGCAGACGCTCGCCGATGCACTGCGCGCGCCGCTGCTCGACGTGTTTCCCGCCGCGCTGCTCGGCCGGCTGACCGTCGTGCCGTACTACCCGCTCACCGACGCGACGCTTGCGCGGATCGTCGCCCTGCAGTTGCGGCGGATCGAGCAACGGATCGACGCGCATCACGGCATCCGGCTGCGCTGCACCGACGCGGCGACCGCGCTGGTCGTCGAGCGCTGCCGGACGATCGAGTCCGGCGGCCGGATGGTCGACGCGATCCTCACGCATACCGTGATGCCGCGCATCGGCCGCGCGATCCTGCAGGCGACGCTCGAAGGCCGCACGCTGTCGTCGATCGAGCTGGGCGCGGCCGACGGTGAATTCGCCTACCGGTTCGACGAGGAGGAGACGACTTGAATCGCGTATTCACACTCGACAGCCCGCACGGCGACGACCTCAAGTTCCATACGCTCGACGGCAGCGACGAACTCGGCCGGCTGTTCGAATTCCGGATCGAGGCGCTCGCCGACAGTCACAGCCTGTCGCTGAAGGACATGCTCGGGAAACCCGTGACGGTCCGGATCGAACAGCAGGACCTGTCGACGCGCTACCTGAACGGCATCGTGGCGCGCGCGTCGCTCGCCGGCCGGCGCGCCGAGCGGTATTACGGCTACGAGCTGATCGTGCGGCCCTGGTTGTGGCTCGCGACGCGCCGCTCCGATTGCCGGATCTTCCAGAACAAGACC
>NZ_LDUL01000120.1:0-839 GCF_001043615.1 Burkholderia sp. LK4 | reverse complement strand
CACAAGATCGTGCCGTCGATCGCGACCAACAACCGGATCGTCGTGAAGCCTTCCGAGAAGGTGCCGCTGTCGTGCTACCTGTTCGCGGACATCCTGTACGAAGCGGGCCTGCCGCCGCAGATGCTGCAGGTGCTCACCGGCGACCCGAAGGAGATCGCCGACGAACTGATCACGAACCCGGCGATCGACCTCATCACGTTCACGGGCGGCGTGTCGATCGGCAAGTCGATCGCGGCGCGGATGGGCTACCGGCGCGCGGTGCTCGAACTCGGCGGCAACGATCCGATCATCGTGATGGAAGACGCCGATCTCGACGAAGCGAGCACGCTCGCGGTGTCGGGTTCGTACAAGAACTCGGGGCAGCGCTGCACCGCGATCAAGCGGATGCTCGTGCACGAGTCGGTGGCCGATCGCTTCACCGAGCTGGTCGTCGAAAAAACGCGTGCGTGGTCGTACGGCAATCCGGCCGATCCGTCGGTGGACATGGGCACGGTGATCGACGAAGCGGCCGCGAAGTTCTGCGAGCAGCAGGTGAACGACGCGATCGCGCGTGGGGCGCGCCTGCTGGTCGGCAACGTGCGCGACGGCGCGCTGTATTCGCCGACGGTGATCGATCGCGTGACGCCCGACATGCCGCTCGTGAAATACGAGACGTTCGGGCCCGTGTCGCCGATCATGCGTTTCCGCGACATCGACGAAGCGATCAGGATGTCGAACAGCACCGACTATGCGCTGTCGTCGTCGGTGTGCACGAACCGCTTCGACCACATCACGCGCTTCATCACCGAGCTGGAAGTCGGCAGCGTGAACGTGCGCGAAGTGCCGGGCTACCGGCTCGA